>DVKN01000286.1 GCA_018716005.1 Candidatus Scatomorpha stercoravium | reverse complement strand
TCATCCGCGTGGGCGCCGCCACCGAGGTGGAGATGAAGGAGAAGAAGCTCCGCATCGAGGACGCCCTCAACGCCACCCGCGCGGCCGTCGAGGAAGGCATCGTCGCCGGCGGCGGCAGCGCCTACGTCATGGCCGGCAAGGCGGCCGCCAAGCTCGCCCGCACCCTCAGCGGCGACGAGAAGACCGGTGCCGACATCGTCGCCAAGGCCCTGCTCGCCCCGATAAGCCAGATCGCCGCGAACGCCGGCGTGGAAGGCGCCGTCGTCCTCGAGAAGGTCAGCGCCTCCCGCAGCGCCAGCTTCGGCTACGACGCCGCGAACGAGAAGTACGGCGACATGATTGAGATGGGCATCGTCGACCCGACCAAGGTCTGCCGCAGCGCCCTCGAGAACGCCGCGAGCGTCTCCGCCATGGTTCTCACCACCGAGAGCCTCGTCGCCGACATCCCCGAGAAGGCCGCCCCGGCTCCCGCCCCGGCCCCGGATATGTACTAATCCCAACCCCCCGCCCATAATAAGGCGGCCGGCTCGCTTGAGCCGGCCGCCTTTGTGCGTTTTTTCCGCTGTGTGCGCGGGGGCGGGGACACATTTATATAACATTATCCCTTGCGAAATCGCGCGGCGGTGGTATAATTCCGTTTGCTATTCTGATGGGATTAGAGGGTTACTATGAAACGCGATCAGGCTATGGATATGTGCTCGGGGCCGCTGGCGGGGAAGCTGCTTATTTTCGCGATACCGCTGATGTTCTCGGGCATTTTGCAGCTCCTCTTCAACGCGGCGGACATCATAGTCGTCGGCCAGTTCACGGGCGACCAGGCCATGGCGGCCGTGGGCTCGACGAGCTCGCTCAACAACCTCATAGTCAACCTCTTCCTCGGCGTATCCGCGGGCGGCAGCGTCGTCGTGGCGCAGTACTTCGGCATGAAGGCCTGGCGCGACGTGGAGGAGACGGTGCACACGGCCATACTGCTCGGCTTCATAATAGGCGTGGCCCTCGTGTTCATCGGCATAGCCCTCGCCCGGCCGCTGCTCACGCTCATGGGCACGACCGCGGACGTCATCGACCAGAGCGTGCTCTATATGCGCATAGTCTTCCTCGGTATGCCGACGCTCATGGTCTACGACTTCGGCGCGGGGATACTGCGCGCGATAGGCGACACGCGCCGGCCGCTCCTCTACCTCTTCGCCGGCGGCGTCATTAACGTCGGGCTCAACCTTTTCTTCGTCATAGTCTTCAACCTCGGCGTCGCGGGCGTCGCGATAGGCACGGTCATGAGCCAGATTACCTCCGCCGCGCTCACCGTGCGCTGCCTCATAAAGAGCGACACCGTCTGCCGCCTCACGATAAAGAACCTGCGCATCGTCCGGCACAAGCTCTTCCGCATACTGCGCGTGGGCCTCGCCGTCGGCATACAGAGCACGGTGTTCAACATCTCGAATGTGCTTATCCAGTCCGCCGTCAACAGCTTCGATAACTCCATCCTCGTCGCGGGCAACACCGCCTCAAGCAACATAGAGGGCTTCGTCTTCACCGCCATGCAGGCCTTCTACCAGGCCTCGCTCACCTTCACGAGCCAGAACGTCGGCGCGCATAAGGTCGAGCGCATACGGCCCATCCTGCTCTGGTGCCTGCTCTTCGTCACCGTGACGGGCCTCGCCCTCGGCGGCGCGGCGGCCCTGCTCGGCAATCAGCTCCTGCACATATACTCGCCCAGCGACGAGGTCGTCGCCTTCGGCCTGGTGCGCCTGCGGATTATCTGCCTCACATACTTCCTCGACGGCATAATGGACGTCGTCTGCGGCTCCATACGCGGCCTCGGCCCAAGCATCACGCCGACCATAACCAGCTTCCTCGGCGCCTGCGGCTTCCGTATCGCGTGGATATACACCATCTTCGCCATGGACCGCTCGCTCACCACGCTCTACCTCTCCTACCCCATAAGCTGGCTCATAACCCTGAGCGCGAACGTCATATGCTTCATATTCTTCTTCCGCGCCTGGAAAAAGCGCGTCGCCCCGGCTGCGGCGGCGGAGTGAAGAAGTAATAAGTAATAGTGAATAAGTATGGTGTCCGGGAATTCTACGAATTCCCGGACGCTATTTTTAGCGGTTGACCCCTCAGTCGCCTTCGGCGACAGCTCCCCTTTGCAAGGGGAGCGATGGGGGGATGCGTATCTGGGCGTTGCCGGAACCATACAATCTCACTGCCATTTCTCGCCTGGCGGCGAGAGGGCGGGCGGGGTCGCCCGCCCAAGGGACTCGAAGGGAAAATATATCGCAAAAACATACGTTTCGCACCCTACGTCGCCAGTCCAAAGCCGGCACATCGCAGCCGGCGAGGACGGGTACCACCTCGGTTAGACGCACCAAAAGGCGTTTTTCCTTTCGGGGAGTCTGAGGGACGCTTTCTTTTGTCGCCACAAAAGAAAGCGCCCCTCAGGAATAAGTTTAAATTAAAGCTGATAATAAAACAGCACAGTATCCCTCTCCCCGTCGGGACCGACAAACCCTCCCGGCACGCGGCCTATGCGCTTGAAGCCGAGCTTCTCATAGAGCGCGATGGCCCGGGTATTGTCCTCCACCACGGCGTTGAAGATGAGCAGCCTGTAGCCCAATTCGCGGGCCTTATC
>DVKN01000285.1 GCA_018716005.1 Candidatus Scatomorpha stercoravium | reverse complement strand
ATGGCAGGGCCTGCCCGAACCCGCGCGTTATCGTGCCGCGCCGCATGGTCAAGAACGTCGTGAACTCCCCCGTCGAGGTCGACGTGCGCTCCTTCGGCGTGCGCATGCCGCCTGCCACGGCCAAGGAGCCGACCTACGGCATCATGGGCCTCATGCAGATAGTCCCGCCGGCGCTCGCCTGGCTCTGGCGCCTCGTCGCCCCGCGCGGCTTCAAGAACCCCAGCATCTCCGGCGAGACCCCGCTCGCGAGCGAGGGCGTCGGCAGCTACTGGCCCTTCGCCACAGGCAAGCGCGTCACGCAGGCGAACCTGCTCCTCGAGCAGATTCTCTCCTGCCCGAACACCCACTACGTGCTCATACCCAACCAGCACATCGGCTCCTACCGCGTCGGCTTCGCCGCCGAGTGGATAGCCCGCGAATACCTCGCCCGCCGCGGCGGCGTCAACATGAAGATGGACCGCCTCATCCCCGCCCGCTGCGCGCTCATGGGCTACTGCCTCAACGAGATGAAGGTCGACGGCCAGCGCATATCCAGCCGCTTCCTCCGCCCCGAGCTCCAGGAGTCCCTCGGCGAGAAGGGCTACGACAAGGGCGCCGAGATACTCTACGACTTCTTCGCCAAGGTCCTCGCCGAGTACGACCTCGAGCAGATGGATGAGACCGGGCGCAGGATAATCGAGTGCTTCCACGACCGCGGGAGCGTCGAGGACTACTGCGGCATAATCCCGCTGGGGCTCAAGTGATTTTCTGAGCCCGCCCGCGAGGGACGCTCCCTTTTCCGGAAGAGGGCGTCCCTTTCCTTCCCCCGCGCCGCGGCGGAAAGAGAGATTTTATAATGTAAGGAGACGGCATATGCGGAATTTCGACATCCTCCTCTGGGACATCGACGGCACGCTGCTCGACTTCGCCGCGGCGGAGAGCGCGGCGGTGAAGGGGCTCTTCCGCGAGTTCGGCCTCGGCGAGTGCTCGGACGGGATGGTAGCGCGCTACGCCGCCATCAACAAGCGCTGGTGGGAGGCCCTCGAGCGCGGCGAGAAGACGAAACCCGAGATACTCGTCGGGCGCTTCACGGAGTTCTTTGCCTCCGAGGGCATAGACCCCGCCGTCGCGCCGGAATTCAACGAGCTCTACCAGCTCCGGCTCGGCGATACGGTCGTGTTCTGCGACGACAGCTATGAGATTGTAAAGAGCCTGGTTGGGAAGGTGCGGCAATACGCCGTCAGCAACGGCACCATAGTCGCCCAGACGCGCAAGCTCAGGAATTCCGGCCTCGACGCCCTCTTCGACGGGGTTTTCCTCTCCGAGGACATAGGCTACGAGAAGCCCGCGCGGGAGTTCTTCGACGCCGTGTTCGCCGCGCTCGGCGGCGCGGACAGGGGCCGCGTCCTGATAGTCGGCGACTCGCTCACGAGCGACATCGCCGGCGGCGAGCGCGCCGGGATAAGGACCTGCTGGTACAATCCCCGCGGCGAGGCGAATACGCACGGCGCGCGCGCGGACTACGAGATACGCGACCTTCACGAGGTTTACGGCATAATCGGATAAGTATAAAGCGAGGCCCGCCCCGATAAGGGGCGGGCCTTTTCGCGTTTTCGGGGATTACTCCTCGCTCTTTTCCTCGGTTATCTCGACCTCGACGTCGGGCTCGGCGCCCTCGTCCTTCCTGTCGCGGTAGATGGAGAACTCGAAGACCTTGTCGCCCGCGGGCTCCTCCGCGGCGGCCTCGGCCTCGTCGACGACGTCGGAGAAGTCGACGTCTATGCCCTGCTCGCTGAGCTGGGCGCGCAGCTCGTTCATCTCGGTCTCGGTGCGCTCGATGGCGGCGTTGGCCAGCATGACCTTGTCGAAGAGGCGCAGGTAGAGCTCGCCGGGGTTCTTCTTGTCGGCGCTCTCGAAGTATACGCGGCCTATCTCGGCGTAGGCGGCGTCGAGCTCGCCGCGCTGGGCGTTGGCCTCGTGCATGAGCTTGGCCATGCGGGCGAGGGCCTTGGCCTTCGCGCCGGCGTTCCCGGCTATGTCGCGGGCCTTTTCGCTCGCGGTTTCGGCGAGGTCCTTGGCGATGCTGGCCGCGCTGCCGGCGGCGGCCTTGAGGGAGTTGAGCAGCTCGTTGTAGTCGGACATTTCAGTTTTCCTCCTTGGTGTTTTCGGTGTCGTTTTCGCCGCCGCTTTCGGCGTTTTCACTGCTGCCGCTCTCCGCCGCGGCGGCCTGGACGGAGGCGAAGGTGGGCTTATGCGGGCGTTTTATATTGACGAGCAGCGCGGCGAGCGCTATCACGGCGCTGCACGCGGCCACGAGCTGGCTGACGCGGATGCCGGTGCCCGGTATGTAGAGGCTGTCGGTGCGCAGCCCCTCGACCATGGCGCGGCCCGTGCCGTACCAGAAGACGTAGAAGAGGAATATCTGCCCGTCGTACTTGCGGTGGTCCTTCCTGTACCAGAAGAAGTTGATTATGAGGAAGCCAACGAGGTTCCACAGGCTCTCGTAGAGGAAGGTGGGGTGGACGTAGACCGTCTCGTGCCCCGGGCGGGTGAGGCCCATGCGGCAGAAGGCGTCGGTCTGGTAGCCGAAGGCCTCGCGGTTCACGAAGTTCGCCCAGCGGCCTATGACCTGGCCGAGTATGAGCGCGCTCCCGCCCATGTCGAGCGTGGCGGGGAAGGGAATCTTCTTGCACTTCGACCAGATGATGATGGTGAGCGCGCCGGCGATGGTTCCGCCGTACATAGCGATGCCGCCCTCCCAGATGTAGAGGATGGAGATGAGGTCGTCCTTGAACTCGTCCCACTGGGCGATGACGTAGTATATGCGGCAGCCTACGATGGCGAGCGGCAGCACCCAGAGCACGAGGGAGAAGACGTCGTCGCTCTTTATGCCGAGCTTGGGCGCCTTTCTGCTCGCGTAGAAGACGGCAGCGAGGAAGGCGGCGGCCATGACGATGCCGTACATATATATCGTGAACTCATGCCCGAAGAGCGAGAAGCTGAAGCTCGCCGGGAAGTCGAGCGTGAGATTGCCCAGCATGGGGAAGCTTATCGCGGCGTCGCGCATCATGGTCGGGATTTGCGTTTCCATGGGATTCATGTCCTTTCCTTGGGGGTTACAAGCGCGAGGGCAAGGCGCTCAGGACGGAGATATTCGCGCACGAATTCGTCCGCCTCGGCCTTCGTGACGCGCTCGAGCGCGCCGAAGCCCTCGTAGAAGCTCCATCCGCCGAAATGCGCGGCGGCGAGGGAGGAGCAGAGCCCGTCGGGGCTGCCCAGCGTGCGCAGCATGGCCCCGTAATCCGCCCGGCGCGCGCGCTCGAAGGCGTCCGGGTCGAGGCCGGCCTCCGCGGCGCGGGAGAGCTCCGCGCGTATTTTGTCGCAGACCGCGTCCGGGTCCGAGGCCGTGCCGCCGCACTCGAAGAGCAGCGTGCCGGCCATGGGGCTGACGTCGCGGAAGAAGTCGCTCCGAAGCTCGCCCGAGGCGTAGAGCGAGGTGTAGAAGTCCGAGCCCGCGCCGAAGAGGCAGCGCGCCGCGAGGCTCCCGGCGGTCGTGAGCCGCAGCGCCGAGTCCCCGCGCGGGAGGGCGCAGCTGAGCTTTGCCGCGCAGATGAACATCGGGTCGGAGACGTCCATCTCCCGCGATACGCGCGATGCGTGGGGCGCGAGGCCCTCCGGCTCGCCGAAATCGGCCTCGGCGGCGGGGGCCTTCGCGTCCCCGAGCACGCGCGCCGCCGTCTCGGCCACGGCCTCGGGCTCCACGTCGCCGCAGACCGTGAGCGCCATGTTCCCCGGCGCGTAGAAGGCGCGGTGGCAGTCATAGAGGACCTCCGGCGTTATCTCCGCGATGCTCTCAACCGTGCCCGCGACGCTCTCGCGCAGCGGATGCCGCTCGAAGAGCGCGCCCATCGCGGCGGTATACAGCGCGAAGGAGGGGTCGTCCTCCGTCATGAGTATCTCCTGCGCGATTATCCCCCGCTCCTTTTCCACGCTCTCGGGCGTGAAATACGGCGTGGAGACGAATTTCAGGAGCAGCTCGAGGTTCTCGTCGAAGCGCTCGCCGCACTCGAAATAGTACTCCGTGCGCCCGGCGGAGGTATAGGCGTTCGCCTCCGCGCCGCGTCGGGTGAGGATATCGAGGGCGCTGCCCTCGGGGAGGTCGAACATCTTGTGCTCGAGGAAGTGCGCCGTGCCGGCGGGCGTCTCATGCCGCTCGCCGCCGAGCGTATAGGCCCGCATGGCCCCGCCGTAGTTCACGGCAAGGGAGGCGTGCTTCTTCCGGAAGCCGGGGCGGGGCACGACGTATACGGCGAGGCCGTTCGCGAGCTCGCCCGTCCACAGCGTGTCGCCCACGCCGGGGTATTCTATCGCGCGCATTGTCACGCCTCCGCCTCCTCTCCGTCCTCGCCGCTCAGGAAATACACGGCGTCCAGCTCGCAGCCGCGGGCGATGGCCGCGACCTCCTCCGCCGTCACGTATTCGCAGGCGGCGGCGAGCTCGTCGGGCGCAATCTCCTCGCCGACGGCGTTCATCTTTAGCGTGTGCAGCAGCAGCTCGACCGGGTCGTCGCTCATGAGGCGCAGGGCCGAGGCGCAGTATTCCTTCGCCGCGGCGAGCTCGTCCTCCGCGGGGCCGTCCCGCCCGAGGCTCTCGAGCGCGGAGCGTATCCCCGCCTCGGCCTCGGCGTAATTCGCCTTGTCTATGCCGCTCGCGACGTACATGAGGCCCTTCACGTCGTCGATGCCGGAGCTCGCGTAATAGCACAGCGAGCGCTCCTCGCGCAGCTGCCGGAAGAGCCGGCTCGAGGCCGTGCCGCCGTAGACGGCGTTGAAGACGCGCAGCGCCGCGAAATCGGGCTCCTCCATGCACTCGCCGAGCCGCCAGCCCATGCAGAGCTTGCCCTGCCGGACGTCCATCGTCTCGAAGAAGCGCCGCGGCTCGGCCTCGACGGCGTTCATGCGCACGTCCGTGCCTATCTCGAAGTTGAGCTCGCCGCGCGGTATGCCGCCGAAGGCCGCGAGGGCCGCGCCGCGCACGTCGGCGAAGTCCTCCGCGCCGCAGTAGACAATCTCGAGCGGGCTCTCCGCGAGCAGCTGCCGGTAGCGCCGGGTGAGCTTCGTATAATATACCGCCTCGGCCTCCTCGGGGTCGGAGAGGATGGCCGCGCCCAAATCCTCGCAGGAGCACATGAGCTCGATGAGCCGCCCCATGGCGTAGGACTCGCGGTTATTCTTCGCCGCGCGGATTTTCTCGGCGAGCTTGTGCTTCTCGCTGTTCACGTAGTCGGGCAGCAGCAGGCCGCCGCGCGTGTTCGGCGCGCAGAGCAGCTCGCCGAGGAGCGAGGCCGCGTCCGCCAGCTCGCCGCGCCCGCCGGGGAGGTATCTCCCCTCGGGGAAGGAGGCGTAGAAGCCCAGCGCCCGCACCTCGCCGACGCGCAGCGAGACGGGCACGGCCGCCGCGCCGTACAGCTCCTCGAGCCTGCGCGTGACGCTCGCCATGTCCGGATAGCGCACGGTGCCGCGGCGCAGCACCGAGGGTATGAGCGAATCCATATACGCGTGCCCGCGCTCGAGCTGCGTGAGCAGCACGGCGCACATCGCGCCCGTCTTGAAGCGCTCCGCCCGCAGTGCGCTCAGGAACACGCCCGGCATTATCTCCTCGCGCCGGAAATCCATAGCTTCGCCTCCCGTCGGTTTATCCCTGTATTATAGCAGAATCCTCCCGCCTCCGCCACTCTATTCGCGTCGAATCTTTGTAAAATTTTTT
>DVKN01000284.1 GCA_018716005.1 Candidatus Scatomorpha stercoravium | reverse complement strand
GGTGGCCTCGAGAATCTTTTTCGCGCTGGTTCTGCCGATACCGTAGACGTAGGTGAGGCCGATCTCTATCCTCTTGTCCTTGGGCAGGTCAACGCCGGCTATACGTGCCATCTTTTGCAATCATTCCTTTCAATGATGTCTCCGCGATTATAGCATAACGGAAACTTAATCCCGCCGGAGGGAGCCTCCGTTATTCGCGGGGCGGTTGCTTATTCTAATGGGACTTGCGGGTTAAACTGTGTTGGTGCTGTCCGTGTGTACCCGCCGGGCCGCGAGGCCGGGCGGGATTCACGCGCTTAGCCCTGGCGCTGCTTGTGCTTGGGGTTCTCGCAGATAACCATGACCTTGCCGTGGCGCTTGATTATCTTGCACTTCTCGCACATGGGCTTGACAGAAGGTCTGACTTTCATTTCAAGTTCCTCCTATGCAATGGCTTTGTGCCTAAACTGTATCTTCTTACTTGGATCGCCAAGTGATGCGTCCGCGGGTGAGGTCGTAGGGGCTCATCTGCACCGTGACCTTGTCGCCCGGGAGAATGCGGATGAAGTTCATACGGAGCTTGCCGGAGATGTGGGCCAGGATGATGTGGCCGCCCCCGATGTCCACGTTGAACATGGTGTTGGGCAGGGATTCTACGACCGTGCCCTCAAGCTCTATAACGTCGTCTTTCGCCAAGAATTATACCTCCTGTTACCGGTCATATGTCCTCTGCCATCGTCAGGATTTCGGGCTCGCCGTCGGTGATGAGAATCGTATTCTCGTAGTGCGCCGAGAGCTTGCCGTCCGCCGTGACGACGGTCCAGTCATTGTCGAGCACCCTGATATCGTAGGTGCCGGCGTTGACCATCGGCTCGATAGCGAGGGTCATGCCCTTCACCAGCCTCGGGCCGTGCCCGGGCTCGCCGTAGTTGGGCACCTCGGGCTCCTCGTGGAGCTCGGCCCCCACGCCGTGACCGACGTAGGCGCGCACGACCGAATAGCCGTGGGACTCAACGTACTGCTGTATCGCGTGGCCAATGTCAGAGATGCGGCAGCCGGGACGGGCAAATTTGATGCCCTCGAAGAAGCTCTGGCGCGTGACCGCTATGAGGTCGAGCGCCTCGGCCGTAACCTCGCCGCAGGGATAGGTCCCCGCGCAGTCGCCGGTAAAGCCGTGGATTTTCGCGCCCACATCCACGCTGACTATGTCGCCGTTGTGGATGCGCCTGCCGCCGGGTATGCCGTGGATGACCTCGTCGTTGATCGAGATGCAGGCGTTGCCCGGGAAGCCGGCGTAGTTGAAGAAGGTAGGCGCGGCTCCGTTCTTGACGATATACCTGCGGATTTCCCTGTCGAGCTCGTGCGTCGTTATCCCGTCCACTATGCCCTGGCGGGCTATCGTGCGGGCGCCGGCCGTTATCCGGCAGGCCTTGCGCATAAGCTCTATATCGCGCTCGGATTTGATAACTATCGGCATACTCAGATACCCAGAGCCTGCTCTATCGCGGCCGTGGTGGCTTCGATGGTCGCCTGGTTGGCCACGCTCTTGAGCTTGCCGCGCTCGGCGTAGAAGGCCTTGAGCGGCTCGGTTTCCCTGTGGTAGACCTCGAGGCGGGCCTTGACGGTCCCCGGCGCGTCGTCCTTGCGGACGCTGAGCTCGCCGCCGCAGCTGTCGCAGACGCCCTCGGTCTTGGGAGGCGCGGACACGACGTGGTAGGTTGCGCCGCAGTTGGCGCAGGTGCGGCGGCCGCCCATGCGCTCGATAATCGTCTCGTCGGCGATTTCGATGCTAAGCGCGCAGTCGATGTCGATGCCGGCCTTCTCGAGAGCCTCGGCCTGCGGGATGGTCCTCGGCATACCGTCGAGGATGTAGCCGCCGGCGCAGTCGCTCTCGGCGAGGCGCTCCTCGACGATGCCGATTACGACATCGTCGGGGACGAGCTGCCCCGCTTCAACGAAGCTCTTGGCCTTGAGCCCCACGGGGGTGCCGTTCTTCATGGCGGCGCGGAGAATGTTGCCGGTGGATATGGTGGGTATGCCCAGCTTGCGGCTGAGTATCTCGGCCTGGGTGCCTTTGCCGGCGCCCGGCGCTCCCAAGAGTATGAGCTTCATATTCCGCCTCCAATCAATCAGTCAAGGAAGCCCTTGTAGTTGCGCATGAGCAGCTGGCCTTCAACGGCACGGACAGTCTCGATGGCGACGCCCACAACAATGATTATAGACGTACCGCCGAGGGATATGCCGCTGAGCGCCGGAGCGTTGCTGAAGCAGCCGATGAGCATGGGCACGGCGGCGACGAGGCCGAGGTAGAGAGCGCCCAGCAGGGTGATTTTGTTGAGCACCTTGCGGATATACTCGCTGGTGGGCTTGCCGGCGCGGAAGCCGGGGATGAAGCCGCCGTTCTTCTTGAGGTTGTTCGCAATCTCCACGGGGTCGAACTGTATGGTGGAGTAGAAGTAGCTGAAGGCGATTATCAGCAGGAAGTAGAGCACGACGTAGAACACCGTGTTGGTGTTGAACATATGGGTCATGACCCAGGAATCCTGCCAGCTGGGGACGAACACGCAAATCGTGGCCGGGAGGCTCGCGATGGTCTGCGCGAAGATGATGGGCATAACGCCGGACATATTCACCTTCATGGGCAGGTGCGTGCTCTGGCCGCCGTAGAGCTTGCGGCCCACGACGCGCTTGGAGTACTGTACCGGGATCCTGCGCTCGGCGTCGTTCACTATGACTATGCAGACGATAATGGCGAGAGCGCCGACGAGGAGCAGAATGAGGGCCCACCAGGCCAGGGAGCCGTTGCCCACGTTGGTGAACATGGTGGCGATGCTGGTCGGGAAGCGGGCGATGATGCTCGCGAACAGGATGATGGAGATGCCGTTGCCGACACCGAACTCGGTAATCTGCTCGCCCATCCACATGATGAGGGTGGAGCCGGCCATGAAGGTCATGATAATGACGATGGCGGGCCAGATGCCCTGGCCGTCGCTGGTCAGCATGCTCTGGCCGTCCATGCCGCGGCTTATCAGGGTGTAGTAGGCGATGCCCATGACGAGGCCGATGGCCACGGTGGTATAGCGGGTGATGGAGGCAATCTTCTTGCGGCCCTCTTCGCCGCCCTCCTTGGCCAGGCGCTCCAGGGCCGGGATGGCGATGGTGAGCAGCTGGATGATGATGGAGGCGTTGATGTAGGGCTGAATGCTGAGCGCGAAGATGGTCGCCATCGAGAAGGAGCCGCCGGACATGGTGTTCCACAGGCCCAGGATGGTGTTGTTGACGGTGTTGAAGTAGCTCTCAAGGAGGGCAGTGTTCACGTAAGGCACGGGAACGGCGTTGCCCAGCCGGTACATGAGCACGATGAACAGCGTGAAGAGTATCTTCTTGCGCAGGTCAACGATACTCCAGGCGTTCCTAAGAGTCTTGAGCACGTTACACCACCTCGGCCTTTCCGCCAACCGCCTCTATCTTTTGCTTTGCAGATTCGGAGAAGGCGGAAGCCTTGACGGTTATTGCTTTCGTGATGCTGCCGTTGCCGAGGACCTTGAAGCCGTACTCGCACTTGCTGAGCACGCCGGCGGCGAGCAGGGCAGCCGCATCGACTTCGCTGCCGGCCTCGAAGCGCTCGAGAGCGGAGACGTTAATCTCCTCGAGGGGCTTGGCGAAGATGTTGTTGAAGCCGCGCTTGGGGATACGCCTGGCGAGGGGCATCTGGCCGCCTTCGAAGCCGACGCGGACGCCGCCGCCGCTCCTGGCCTTCTGACCCTTGTGGCCGCGGCCGGCGGT
>DVKN01000283.1 GCA_018716005.1 Candidatus Scatomorpha stercoravium | reverse complement strand
AGCCCCCGCGCCCTCCGGCGGGCGCGGGACGCCGCGCGAGAGCAACCGGGCGGCGTTCTGGTTCGTCATAGGCATCTGCGCCGCCGTGACGCTCGCCGTGCTGGCGCTCAATTTCCTGCTGCCGCGCATATATCCCAGCGAGCCTAAGGGCCCCGCGACGCCCAGCGCGCCCGTACAGACCGCGGCGCCCACGCCCTCGTCCACGCTCTCGCCGACGCCCAGCCCGACGCCGACGCCGACGCCCACGCCCGACCCGAGGTACGGCATAGTGGCGGGCGACTACAGCTGGACCGAGGCCGAGCAGCGCGCGCGTGAGATGGGCGGCCACCTCGCCGTCATTGACGACGCCGCCGAGCTGGAGGCCGTCTCCGCCTTGGCCGGGGGACAGGGCCTCGACTATCTCTGGATAGGCTTCTACCGCCGCGACGGGGCCTTCTACTGGGTCGACAACTCCGCCGGATACTACGCCTGGGCCCCCGGCGAGCCCTCCACCCGCGACACCGACGGCACGCTCGAGAGCTACGGCCTCCTGATGCGCACCGATTCCGGCTGGCTCTATAACGACACCCGCAACGACCTCGCCGCCCTCTACCCCGCCGTCTACTCCGGCAATATCGGCTTCCTGATAGAATACGACGCCGCCCCCGCCGCCTGACCCGCGCCAAACATAAAAACTCCCCCGCCGCCCGGCAAACCTTCCGGGCCGCGGGGGCCTTTTCACGCCGCGGAGGGGGTGGTTATTCTTGTTATTTCAGCGCCGTTGGAGTGGAGGGTGATGTCGCCGTCGCGGTCGGTGCGGAGGAGGAGGATGCCGCGCTCGGCGCAGAGCTCCACGACCTCGTCGTGCGGGTGGCCGTAGGAGTTGTCGAGCCCGCAGCTCGCGACGGCGGCCTCGGGCGTGGTGAGGTCGAGGATTTCCGCGTCGGTCGAGGTGCTCGAGCCGTGGTGGCCGAGCTTGAGCACGTCGCAGTCGAGGTCGTAGCCGCCGATATAGGCGCAGTCGGCGAGCGGGCCGTCGGAGATGTCGCCCGTGAAGAGGAAGCTGTCGTCCCCGTAGTCGAGGCGCAGCACGAGGCTCGAGTCGTTCACGTCGCCGTCCCAGTCCGTGACCGGGCCGACGAATTCGAAGACGGCCCCGCCGAGCGTGAACTCCGCGCCCAGGGGCGGGACGGTTATCTCCAGCCCGAGCTCCGCGGCGGTGTCCTCGAAATGGGTGAAGCTGCCGGAGGAGTCGAACTCCGTATAGGGCGCGAAAATTGTCCCCACGCCGAAGTTCTCGAGTATGTAGTCGAGCCCGCCGACGTGGTCCTCGTGCGCGTGGGTGCAGACGACGTAGTCCAGCTCCGTTACGCCCACGCTCTCGAGATACTCCGCGACCTCGGGCCCCGCCTCGGGCACGCCGGCGTCTATGAGCAGCGTCTCGCCCTCGCAGACGGCGAGCGTGGAGTCGCCCTGTCCGACGTCGATGAAGGTGACGTAGAGCCCGTCGCCCGGGAGCGGCGTGGCCTTCGGCCCGAGCGTCACGTTGTCGAAGAGCCCGAGCTCGCTGCCCGCCCAGACGAGGGCGGCGAGGATGATGACAATCAGCGTCCCGAGCGCGCTCTTCGGCGCCCTCGCGGGACGGCGGCGGCGTCTTTGCGCCATAATCTGCCTCCTTAAAAATGCAAATTCGGGGAACCCCGTTCGGAGTTCCCCTTTTTCTTTTGTTTACGCGGCCGGCGGCGTCGCCGGTACGGCGGTATTGTACCCGCTGAGGCTGACGCTCATGACGAGACGCTCTATCCCGACGGTGACGCCGGCGAGGCCCTCAAAAGCCCCGTCGAAGTACGCGCCCATCGCCTCCGTGACGTCGAGCTCCACCCTCGCGGGCAGGCCGCCGTCGCGGTAGAACCAGACGGACATCGGCACGTCCGGGAAGTCCGTCCCCTCGGGGAGCCCGGCGTAGGCCCCGCTTCCCGAGAGCTCGAAGGCCTCGGCGAGCCGTTCGCCCGGGAAAAAGCCGTCGTAGCGGCGGCAGCTCTCGCCCGTGGGGGCCGTGTCCTCTATTTCGCCGGAGAAGCCGGAGGCGGCTTCCAGATACAGCGTGAGCAGGCCGCCGAGGTCGACCTCGGGCGCGGCGTCCGCGTCAGCGCGCTCTTCGGCGTCGAGGCCGGTGAAGCTCAGCCACTCCTCCCCGCCGTCCGCGGAGATATAGAGGTCGTATTCGCCGCCCCTGTCCTCGACGATGTACCGCGCGCCGGGTCCGCCGGCGAGAGAAAGGCTGCCGCTCGTGCGGCTGCCGTCGGTGTCCATGCTGATGCCCAGGGATACGTCCCAGTCCGCGCTCTCGCCGAGTATGCCGGCGGAGGCGCCGAGGCTGAGCTCCAGCTCGGCGTGGACGCTCTCCACCCCGTCGAGGGCCGCGAGGGCCTTCGCCGAGGCGCTCTCGAAGCTCATCGAGCAGCCCGCGAGCGGGAGGGCCAGCGCGAGGACGAGCGCGGCGGCGAGCGCCTTATGTAGAGGCGGCCTGCGCATCTTCGCTCTCCTCTTTGAGACGCTCGTTGCGGCCCTTTACGACCTTGAGGCGCACGAACTCCTCGCGCTCCTTTTCCTCGAGCGCGTCCGTGATGCGGAAAATCTCCGCGTCCAGGCCGGGGATAACGATGTTCTTGAGCGCGTTGGCGCGTTTCTGCGCCTTCTTGATGGCGTAGGCGAGGCGGTAGATGCTGTTCTCCGTCTCGGCGAGGTCGCGGATGAGGTCGCGCACCTCGCGGAATTTGAAGTAGGCGTCGTCCAGCTCGCCGCTGGTGAGGGAGAGGCCGTAGGGCGGGCCCTTCGGCTCCTCGCTCTTGACGGAGACGTAGGGCAGCTCGACGCCCATGACGCTGCGGCTGCGCAGCGTGAAGCCGTCGTCCACCGGCACGCTCTCGGCGGCCAGCTGGGCGCTGCCGCCCATCGCTATCATCGCGATGCGCATGGAGGCGTAGGCTTCGGCGAAGGTGGCGTCAATGCGCTCCTGCAGCTCCCTGGCGTCGTCGATCAGCGCCATCAGCTCGCGTATCAATATGTTGCGCTTGCGGTCCATCAGCTCGTAGCCCGTGGAGGCCAGAGCGCGGGAGCGCTTCGCGGCTGTGAGATTGCCCTTTGTAGGCGCTGTCTGCGGCATACTTTAAACTCCTTCCGACTGGATTCAGTCCTGTCCGCCGCGGTAGTGCTGATCGAGCACCTTGTCGCTCACGCGGCTGAGCTCCTCGCGCGGGAGTATGCTCAGCAGCTCCCAGCCCATGTCCAGCGTCTGCTCGAGGGAGCGCGGCTCGTACATGCCCTGGTTGATGAAGCGGTGCTCGAACTCGTTGCCGAATTTGAGGTAGAGCTTATCGCGCTGGGAGAGCTCGTCCTCGCCTATGACGGTGGCGAGGCTGCGCGCGCTGGACACCTCGGAGTACGAGGCAAAGAGCTGGTTGGAGAGGTCGGGGTGGTCGTCGCGGGTGAAGCCCTTGCCCGTGCCGTCCTTCATGAGGCGGCTCAGGCTCGGCAGGATGCCGACGGGCGGGTAGACGCCCTTGCGGGACAGCTCCTGCGAGAGCACTATCTGGCCCTCGGTGATGTAGCCGGTGAGGTCGGGGATGGGGTGCGAGATATCGTCGCCCGGCATGGTGAGTATGGGCATGAGCGTGACGGAACCCGGCTTGCCGTGGATAAGGCCCGCGCGCTCGTAGAGGCTGGCGAGGTCGGAGTACATATAGCTCGGGTAGCCCTTACGGGACGGGATCTCGCCCTTGGAGCTCGAGAACTCGCGCAGCGCCTCGCAGTAGAAGGTCATGTCGGTCATGACGACGAGGACGTGGTAGCCGCGGTCGAAGGCCAGGTACTCGGCGGCGGTCAGCGCGCAGCGGGGCGCGAGTATGCGCTCGATTATCGGGTCGGAGGCCATGTTGAGAAACATGACCGTGCGGCCGAGCGCGCCGGACTCGGCAAAGTCGCGGCGGAAGAAGTCGGCCGTGTCGTTCTTGATGCCCATGGCGCAGAAGACTATGACGAACTTCGCGTCGTCGCCCTGGCCTATGACGTGGGCCTGGCGGACTATCTGGGCGGCCAGCTCGTTGTGCGCGAGGCCGGCGCCGGAGAATATGGGCAGCTTCTGCCCGCGTATGAGCGAGCAGGTCGCGTCGATGGAGCTGATGCCGGTGAGTATGCAGCTCTTCGGGTATTCGCGGCTGACGGGGTTGATGGCGGGGCCGTTTATGTCGCGGCGCTCCTCGGCGTAAATCTCGCCGAGGCCGTCTATGGGCCTGCCCGTGCCGTCGAAGACGCGGCCCAGCAGCTCTTCGGAGAGGCCCAGGGTCATGGGCTTGCCGAGGAAGCTGGTGCCGGTGTGCTTGAGGTCAATGCCGCTGGTGCCCTCGAAAACCTCGAGCACCACGCGCTCGCCGTCTATCAGGATAACGCGGCCGTGGCGGCGGCTGCCGTCGCGGAGGGTTATCTCGGCCAGCTCGTCGTAGGAGACGCCCTTGACGCCGTCGAGCGCGATGAGCGAGCCGTTTATCTCGGCGAGGCCGGTATATTCTATGCGCATCCGCTCACCTCCTTAGGCGTTGGCGCGGCGCACCTTGTCGAGCGCGTCGTCGACCTGTTGTTCAAAAACTTCGGGCTTCGTACCCTCGCCGAGGCCGAACTTCATGCGTTCGAGCACGGAGAAGATACCCGTCTCAATCAGCAGGCGCAGCGGGATGCCCGTGCCGACGAGCTGCCTCGCGCCGTCGTAGAGGCGCAGGATTATGCGCAGCATGGCCATCTGGTTGGCGGGCACCATGTAGGTGTCGTGCTCGTGGAAGGCGTTCTGCTGCAGGAAGCCCTCGCGTATGACCTTGGCCGTCTCTATGACGAGCTTCTGGTCGTCGGGGAGGATGTCGGAGCCTATGAGCTTGACTATCTCCATGAGGGAGCTCTCCTCGTTCAGGAGAGCTATGATGCGCTCGCGCAGCTCGGGGAACTCCTCGCCGAAGTTCTGCTGGTACCAGGGCAGGAGGTCGTTATAGTACTCCGTATAGCTGGTGGTCCAGTTGATGCTGGGGAAGTGGCGGGCGTAGGCCAGTGAGCGGTCGAGCGCCCAGAAGCAGCGGACGAAGCGCTGTGTGTTCTGCGTGACGGGCTCGGAGAAGTCGCCGCCCTGGGGGGAGACGGCGCCGATGACGGTGACGGAGCCGGTCTTGCCGGA
This sequence comes from Candidatus Scatomorpha stercoravium, assembly GCA_018716005.1. GTDB lineage: Bacteria > Bacillota > Clostridia > Oscillospirales > Oscillospiraceae > Scatomorpha > Scatomorpha stercoravium. The sequence continues at coordinate 2,272 of DVKN01000283.1, read as the reverse complement.
GAGGGCGTCCACATAGCCCGCGCGCTCGTAGAAACCGGCGAGGCGGCTGGGGAGGTAGGCGGGGAAGCTCTCCTCGGCGGGCATTTCCTCGAGGCGGCCGGAGAGCTCGCGCAGGGCCTCGGCCCAGCGGGAGGTGGAGTCCGCCATCAGGGCGACGTGGTAGCCCATGTCGCGGTAGTACTCGGCGATGGTCATGCCGGTGTAGATGCTGGCCTCGCGGGCCGCGACGGGCATATTGGAGGTGTTCGCAATGAGTATGGTGCGCTCCATGAGCGGGCGGCCCGAGCGCGGGTCCTTCAGCTCGCGGAACTCGTCGAGCACCTGGGTCATCTCGTTGCCGCGCTCGCCGCAGCCGAGGTAGACTATCATGTCCGCGTCGGACCACTTGGCGAGCTGGTGCTGCACGACGGTCTTGCCCGCGCCGAAGGGGCCGGGGATGGCCGCGCAGCCGCCCTTGCCGACGGGGAAGAGCGTGTCTATGACTCGCTGGCCGGTGACCAGCGGGCGGTCTATGGTCAGCCTCTCGGCGAAGGGGCGCGGCGTGCGCACGGGCCAGAGCTGGCTGAGCGTGAGGGGCTTTTTGCCCTCGCGGCCGAGGTCGACGTAGGCGAGCGGCTCGGTGACGGTGTACTCGCCGTCGGGGACCACGCCGCAGATTTTGCCCGCGAGCCCGGGGGGCACCATGGAGCGGTGCTCTATCATGCCGGTCTCGGCGGTGGTGGCGAAGACCTCGCCGCCCTTGACCTCGTCGCCGTCCTTGCAGAGCATTTTCACGGGCCACTTCTTCTCCTCGTCGAGGGCGCCGATATTGATGCCCTTGGCGATGAAGTCGCCGGCCAGCTCCTTTATGCGGGAGAGCGGGCGGCCGATGCCGTCGAAGATGCCGCCGATGAGGCCGGGGCCGAGGCGGATGCTCATCGGCTCCATGGTCGGGTAGACGGGCTCGCCGGCGCGCAGGCCGCCGGAGTCCTCATAAATCTGCACGACGCTCTCGTCGCCGGCGGAGGAGACGACCTCGCCGAAGAGGCGCTGCTCGCCGACGTATACGAGGCTCAGCCTGGGGAGGCTGCGGCCGCCGCGGACGTGGATGACGGGGCCGTTTATGCCGTAAATGTAATAAGGGGTCTTGTTATTGTCCATCTGTACCCTCCATGCCTATGCCGGTCGCCTCGGCGAAATTGCCGGCCAGGTCGTCCAGCGCGGTGTCGAAGGTGAGGTCCGCGCGGCGGTGCTCGTCGGGGAAGTCGATGATAAGCCCGCCGAGGTCGAAAAAGCCCTCCGCGAAGCTCAGCTCGACCTCCGGCGCGGCCGCCTTGAGGTGGAGCTTGTGCGAGATGTCCTCGCTCCTGAGCAGCACCCGCGCGCGCTTCGCGCCGGGGACGGCCGCGAGTCCGCGGACGAGGAGCTTGTCGAGCACGCCGGCGTACTCCGGCGAGTCCGGATAGCTGCGCAGGCGCTCGCGCACGTCGGAGACGACCTCGCGCTGGCACTCCTCGCGCAGGGCGAGTATGCTGCGGCGCGCGGCCAGGGTCTCGGTCATGACGCGCTTGTCTTCCTTCGCGCGCACCTCGGCCACGGACTGGGCGAGCTTGCGCGCGCCCTCGGCCTTCGAGCGCTCGCGGTATTCGGCGATCGAGGCCTTTTCATGCTCGTCGGCTTCGGCCCGCACGGCCTCCGCCTTCGCCTGGGCGGCGGAGAGGATGGCGTTGGTAAAGCCTTTGAGCTTGCCTTTGCTTTTAACTTCTTCCATGTGCCGCCTCCTAGAACTTGATGCCTATGGCCTCGTTGATGAGGCGCATGATAGAGTCCGTCCCGCCGCCCCGGCCGTGGCTGTCCGAGATGATGTTCACCAGCGGCCGCGCCGCGGAGAGCTTGAGCTCGTCGAGGCGCTCGCGGTAGAGGGCGTAGCAGCCCTGGGTGACGATGAGTATGGCGACGCCGGGGTCGTAGGCCGCCTTGTTGACGGCGTTCTCAACCTCGCGCTTGTTGGTCGCGAGGGTGCCTTCGATGCCGGCGAGGCGCATGCCGGTGAGGACGTCGGGATCGTCGCTGACGCAGTAGCAGCGCATCAGAAGAGGAGGATGATGATGGCGACCAGCAGGCCGTAGATGGCCATGCCTTCGGCGAGGCCGACGAAGACTATGCTCTTGCCGAAGGTGCTGTCGTTCTCGGCGAGGGCGCCGATGGCGGCGCTGGCGCTGTTGGAGACGGCGATGCCGGAGGCGATGCCGCTCAGGCCGACGGCGAGGGCGGCGCCCAGGTAGCCGAAGGC
>DVKN01000282.1 GCA_018716005.1 Candidatus Scatomorpha stercoravium | reverse complement strand
AGTACGTCGTGCCCTACCTCATGAGTTCCCACCCGGGCAGCACGATGCAGAGCGCCGTCGCGCTCGCCGAGTTCCTCCACCGCACGGGCCGGAAGCCCGAGCAGGTGCAGGACTTCTACCCCACGCCGGGCACCATATCGACCGCCATGTACTACACGGGCCTCGACCCGCGCACAATGGAGCCGGTATACGTCCCGCGCACGGCGCATGAGAAGGCGATGCAGCGCGCGCTGCTGCAATACAGCGTCCCCGCGAACCACAAGCTGGTCGTCGAGGCGCTCAAGGCGGCGGGGCGCGAGGATTTGATAGGCTTCGGGAAGAACTGCCTCGTGCGGCCCTGCGCCCCCGCGAAGAAGCCCGAGGGCCGGGCAAAGGGCGGAAAAAAGCCGCCCTCCCCCCGAGGCGGGAAGGCGGCGCGCCGGTGAAGCCGCTGCTCATAATACTCGCGGCCTACCTGCTGCTCATTAACCTCGACGCCTACCTGCTCATGCGCGCGGACAAGCGCCGCGCCCAGCGCCGGGCGCGCCGGATACCCGAGGCCGCGCTCTTCCTCAGCGCCGTCCTCGGCGGCTCGCCGGGGATCATGCTCGCCATGCGGCGCTACAGGCACAAGACCCTGCACGCGAGCTTCACCGTCGGGATGCCGCTTATATGCTTTTTTGAAGCCGCGGCGGCGGTCGTGGCGGTTATTGCGGCGATTTAAACTATGCTTTAATATACGTTTTTTCTGAGGGGCGCTTTCTTTTGTCTTGCCAAAAGAAAGCGTCCCTCAGACTCCCCGAAAGGAAAAACGCTTTGGGTGGTGGACGGAAGGTATCCGCCTCTGTCTGCCGCCTAAACTTTTGCGTTATATGCCGCGCACCGACGCGGGCGTTAAACGGACGCAGCGCTGCCGCGCGGCCCGTTGCGATACGTTGCGGCTGTTGGGTGCGAATCCGACCTGCGCTCGGCGGGCGCGCTGATGGGCGCGCCCTACCGGGGTGGTACCCGTCCTCGCCGGCTGCGATGTGCCGGCATCGGACTGGCGACGTGTGGTGGTTGCGATTCGTACGTTTCTGCGATACATTTTCTCTTCGAGTCCCATGGGCGGGCAACCTCGACCGCCCTCTCGCCGTCAGGCGAGAAACGGCGGCGAGGCCGGATGGTTTCCGCAGCGCCCAGATACGCCTTAACCCAGAGGCTCCCCTGCAAGGGGAGCTGTCAGCAAAGCTGACTGAGGGGTCAACCTCTTAAAAACGTCCGGGAATTCACAGAATTCCCGGACTCCATACTTATTACCTATTACTTATTACCTCGCTCAGTGCCTGCACACCAGCTCGCCGTTTTCGGCGTCGAGCACTATCGTGCTCCCGGCGGCTAGGTCGCCGCTGAGGATTTCGCGGGCTATGAGCGTCTCGGCGCTGCTCTGGAGGTAGCGGCGGAGCGGGCGCGCGCCGTAGAGCGGGTCGTAGCCGCGGTCGATTATGAGCGCCTTGGCCGCGTCCGTTAGCTCGAGGCCGAGGCCCTTGTCGGCGAGGCGGGCCCTGAGTCCGTCGACCATGATGTCGATGATGCCCGTCAGGTTCTCGCGGGTGAGCGGGCGGAACATGATTATCTCGTCGAGGCGGTTGAGGAACTCGGGCCTGAAGGCGCGCCTGAGCTCGCCCTGCACGGCCTCCTTCGCCGCGTCGGAGATGCTGCCGTCGGGGCCGATGCCCTCGAGCAGGTACTGGCTGCCCAGGTTGCTCGTGAGGATGATTATCGTGTTCTTAAAGTCCACCGTGCGGCCCTGCGAGTCCGTTATGCGGCCGTCGTCAAGGATTTGCAGCAGGATGTTGAAGACGTCCGGATGCGCCTTCTCGACCTCGTCGAAGAGGACGACGGAGTACGGCGCGCGGCGCACGGCCTCGGTGAGCTGGCCGCCCTCGTCGTAGCCGACGTATCCGGGAGGCGCGCCTATCAGGCGGCTGACGGAGAACTTCTCCATGTACTCGGTCATGTCTATGCGCACCATATTGCGCTCGTCGTCGAAGAGGCACTCGGCGAGGGATTTCGCGAGCTCCGTCTTGCCGACGCCGGTGGGGCCGAGGAAGAGGAAGCTGCCTATCGGCCTGTTCGGGTCGGATATGCCCGCGCGCGAGCGCTGTATGGCCTCGGTGACGAGCCTCACGGCCTCGTCCTGGCCGACGACGCGCTTGTGAATCACGTCCGCGAGGTGCAGCAGCTTCTCGCGCTCGCCCTCCATGAGCTTGCTCACCGGGATGCCCGTCCACTTCGCGACGATGTTCGCTATCTCCTCCTCGGTGACGGTGTCGTGCACGAGCGAATCCTCCGCGCCGCGGCTCTCGGCGGCCTCCTCGGCCTCTTTGAGCTGCTTTTCGAGCGCGGGCAGGTCGGAGTACTTGAGCTTCGCGGCCTTCTCGTATTCGAGGTTCATCTGCGCCTGCTCGATATCGGCGTTGAGCTGCTCTATCTCGCCCTTTATGCGCTTTACGGCGTCGACGCTGTCGCGCTCGGCCTCCCAGCGCGCCTTCATGGCGTTGAACCTG
>DVKN01000281.1 GCA_018716005.1 Candidatus Scatomorpha stercoravium | reverse complement strand
CACGCACGGCACCACCGCCGCGCTCGCGCTGCTGAATGACGCCGTGAAGAAGGGCGGCGTCATGGCCAGCTCATCCGTCGGCGGCCTCTCCGGCGCGTTCATCCCTGTGAGCGAGGACGAGGGCATGATAGCCGCGGCGCGGTGCGGCGCGCTCACGCTCGACAAGCTCGAGGCCATGACCTGCGTCTGCTCCGTTGGCCTCGACATGATAGCCGTCCCCGGCTCCACGAGCGCCGAGACCGTCAGCGCCATCATCGCCGACGAGGCGGCGATAGGCATGATAAACCAGAAGACCACCGCCGTCCGCATCATCCCCGCGCCCGGCATGAAGGTCGGCGACACCGTCGAGTTCGGCGGCCTGCTGGGCAGCGCGCCGGTCATGCCCGTGCACACGGAGTCCAGCTCCGCGTTCATAAACCGCGGCGGGCGCATCCCCGCGCCCATACATTCGCTCAAGAACTGAGGCGATTAACATGGAAAAAGCCAAAATGGACCGCATATCCGAGCTCACCGCCATATCGAGGCAGCGCGAGCTCACCGAGGAGGAGAAGGCCGAGCGCCAGGCCCTGCGCGCGGAATACCTCGCCGACTGGCGGCGCGGCGCCCTCGAGGTGCTCGAGAACACCTACGTTGTCGACGAGAAGGGCAATAAGCGCAAGCTGGGTAAGAAGAGTTGAGCGCGCCCGTCATTCGCCCCGCGGAGGAGAGCGACCTCGACGCCGTCTACGCGCTCATATGCGATATGGAGGCGAAGGAGCTGCCGTACGCGGAGTTCGCGGATATCTTCCGCGCCCAGCTCGCGAGCCCGGATTACCTCTGCCTTGTCTGCGAGCTGAACGGCGCCGCGGTCGCCGAGTGCAACCTGCGCTTCGAGTACCAGCTCCACCACGCCGCGCGCATAGCGGAGATAATGGAGCTCGCCGTCGCGCCCGGATACCGCCGCCGCGGCCTCGGCGCGGATATGCTCCGCGAGGCCCACGTCGCCGCCCTCTCCCAGCGCTGCGTCCAGCTCGAGCTCGCCTGCAATACCCTCCGCCTGGACGCCCACCGCTTCTACGAACGCGAGGGCTTCAAAAGATACCACTATAAATTCACAAAACCCCTGACCGGCGAAGACACCCCCAACGCCCTCGGGAGATAAAAATACCCCCCACCCGCCCGGTATCCCCGATACCGGGCGGGCGGGGGGTTGTGTTATCCTGATTACTCGAAGAGGTAGACGCGCAGCTCGTAGGGTCTGGCGGTGAAGCAGTTGTTCACTGCGACGTTGAGGTCGTGGTTCTTGAAGATAAGCTCGCCGTCGGTGAGGCGGAAGCCCTCGGGGCAGGTGAAGTAGGTCTCTTTGGCCACGAGCGAGGCGATGACCAGGAGCCGGCGGCCGGCGTATTCGCGCGCGTAGCAGTAGAAGTTGGGGCTCTGCGGCAGGAGCTCCGTATAGGAGCCGTGCTTTACGATGGGGTCGCGGCGGCGGAAGTTTATCAGCTCGCGGTAGAAGTTCAGCAGGCTGTCCGGGTCCGCCTCCTCGGCGGCGGCGTTGACCGTGCGGTAGTTCTCGTTCACGTAGAACCAGGGCTCGCCCGTCGTGAAGCCGGCGTTCTTTTCGGCCGACCACTGCATGGGCGTGCGCGCGCTGTCCCGAGCCGTGTCCTGCGTGAGGCGCAGCACGGTCTTCGCGGGCAGCCAGCGCGAGGCGCGGCGGGCCATGCCCTGGGTCATGACGTCCGGGTACATGGACACCTCCGGCAGGCGCAGATTGGTCATGCCGAGCTCCTGGCCCTGGTATATGAAGGGAGTGCCCTGGAGCAGCATATACGCGGCGGCCAGGGCCTTGCCGCTCTCGACGCGATAGTCCTCGCTGCCGTAGCGGCTTATGACGCGGGCGTGGTCGTGGTTCTCGAGATACAGCGCGTTCCAGGCCCGGCCGTGCAGGGCCTCCTGCCAGGCCGAGAGCGCGCGCTTGAAGCGCTTCACGGAGAAGCCGCGGCGCAGGAAGTCCGTGCCTACGCAGTCGGCGCGCATATGGTCGAAGGTGAACATGAGGTCCATCTCGCCGTCCGTGAGGAAGTCGAGCGCCTTGGAGAGCGGGACGTTGTCCGCCTCGCCGATTATGCAGCAGTCATAGCCCTCCGTGCTGCGGCGGTAGAAGCGCAGGTAATCGTGCAGATTCGGCCCGTTCACGTACTTTTTGAGCCCGTTCGCCGCCGGCCTGCGGGGCAATTCGTCCGGGAGGCCGGGCGCCTTCGAGATATAGACGATGGCGTCCTGGCGGAAGCCGTCCACGCCGAGCTCGAGCCAGAAGCGCATGATATCCGAGACCTCGCGGCGCACGGCGGGGTTGTCGTGGTTGAGGTCGGCCTGCTGCTTCGCGAAGACGTGCAGGTAGTATTCGCCCAGCTGCTCGTCGTATTCCCAGGCCTCGCCGCCGAAGAGGCTGTCCCAGTTGTTCGGCTCCTTGCGCGCGCCGTTGAGGCCGCGGCGGGGCTTGCGCCAGAAGTAGTAGTCGCGGTGCGGGTCATCCCTGTCGCGGCTGAGCCTGAACCACTCGTGCTCCGTCGAGGTGTGGTTTACCACGAGGTCCATGATTACGCGCATCCCGCGCTCATGCGCCCCGTCGAGCACCTTCCTGAATATCTCCATGTCCCCGTACTCCGGGTTTATGGCCCGGTAGTCGGACACGTCGTAGCCGTAGTCGAAGTTGGGCGAGGGGTAGAGCGGCGAAAACCATATCGCGGTCACGCCGAGCGAGGCTATGTAGTCGAGCTTCTCATAGACGCCGTACAGGTCGCCGATGCCGTCGCCGTTCCCGTCGCAGAAGCTGCGCGGCCAAATCTGGTATACGACCGCGTCCTTGTACCATTCGCAGTTGGACATACTATCACCCCTTCGTGATATGCTAAGTATATCAGAGAGCGCCGCAAAAGCAAAGTCCCAAATTTTTCGCCGGGGCTTGACAGCGGCGCGGGGATATTGTATTATTAGCTTAGTACAATGATACACGAAAGGAGGCCCGGCATGGAGTGGCGGATTTCGGCCGACTCGCCGATATACGCGCAGCTGGCGCGGCAGATGCGGCTTGAGATAGCCTCCGGGGGGCGCGCCCCGGGGGAAAAGCTGCCCCCCGTGCGGGAGCTGGCGCTCTCGGCGGGGGTGAACCCGAACACGATGCAGCGGGCCATGGCCGAGCTCGAGCGCGAGGGGCTGGTGTACGCCCAGCGCACGGCGGGGCGCTTTGTGACGGAGGACGCGGGCAAGATTGCGGCCGCGCGCTCCGCCCTCGCGCGGGAGGAGACGGAGAAATACCTGCGGGCCATGGCGGCCCTGGGCTGCGCGCCCGCCGAGGTCGCGGAGCTCGTCAGGGAGACGGGAGAGGAGGATGCAAATGCCGATACTTGAATGCAGGGAGCTCAGGAAGCGCTACGGAGGCGTGGAGGCGCTCGCGGGCGTCACGCTCACGGCGGAGCCGGGGCGGGTGCTGGGCCTGCTGGGCCCCAACGGCTCGGGGAAGACCACGCTCATAAAGCTCGCCTGCGGACTTTTGCAGCCCACGGGCGGCGAGGTGAGGATATGCGGCCTCGCCCCGGGCGCGGAGGCGAAGAAGCTCACGAGCTATCTTCCCGACCGCATGAGCCTGCCCGAGCGGATGAGCGCCGGGCGGCTGCTGGATTTGTACGCGGACTTCTTCGCGGACTTTGACCGGGAGCGCGCCGCGGAGCTCCTCGGCCGCCTCGGGATACGCTCCGGCGACAGGCTCAGGAGCCTGAGCCGCGGCGCGCGCGAGCGGGTGCAGCTGGTGCTGGCCATGTCGCGCCGGGCGAAGCTCTATCTGCTCGACGAGCCCATAGGCGGCGTCGACCCCGCCGCGCGGGACTATATAATCGAGACCATCATGGCGAATTACGCCCCGGACTCCGCCGTCATAATAAGCACGCACCTCATAGGCGACGTGGAGCGCATACTCGACGACGCGGTGTTCCTCGACCGGGGCGGCGCGGCGCTCTCCGGCTCGGCCGACGAGCTGCGCGAGCGCTCGGGGAAGAGCCTTGACGAGCTTTTCAGGGAGGTGTTCCGCTATGCTCGCTAAGCTGATTAAATGGGAATTCGACGCCACGTGGCGGATAATGCTGGCCTTTTTCGGCGGGCTGCTGGTGCTGACCCTCGCCGCCTGCCTGTTCATCGGGCTTGTCGGGAACGGAATCGGGAGCTATGCGCTCGTGATAGTCGGCTCCTTCGGCGCCGTGGCCTACTTCCTCGCCATAACGGCCGTGGGCGCGGTGACGGTGGTGCTGCTGGTCTACCGCTTCTATAAGAGCCTGCTCTCCGACGAGGGCTATTTGAGCTTCTCGCTGCCCGTCGGCGTGCACGCCCAGCTCTGGAGCAAGCTTATCGTCAGCGCGGTGTGGATTGTGGCCTCCTTCGCCTGCATCGTGCTGAGCATACTGCTCGTCGCCTCGCGCGTCGGCGTCGCGGGCGACGTGCTGAGCGGCCT
>DVKN01000280.1 GCA_018716005.1 Candidatus Scatomorpha stercoravium | reverse complement strand
ACGATGATGTTGAAGTCCTTTATCTCGCCCTGCTTTATCTGGGCGAAGAGGTCGTCGAGCGTGACCTTCTTGGCGACGCCGAGCGTGCGCTCCTTGGCCTGCTGCTTGCGCTCCTCGACGAGCTCGCGGGCCATGCGCTCGTCGGCGACGGCGTTGAAGACGTCGCCCGCGCCGGGGACCTCGCTCATGCCGGCAATCTCGACCGGGATGCTCGGGCCGGCCTCTTCGACGCGCTGGCCCTTGTCGTTAATCATGGTGCGCACGTGGCCGACGGCGGTGCCGGCAATGATGATGTCGCCCTTGTGGAGCGTACCGTTCTGGACAAGCACGGTCATGATAGGTCCGCGGCCGCGGTCGAGCCGGGCCTCTATGACGGTGCCCTTGGCCGGGCGGTTCGGGTTCGCCTTGAGCTCGAGCACCTCGGCAAGGACGACGAGGTTCTCAAGCAGGTTGTCTATGCCCTCGCCGGTCTTGGCGGAAATCGGGCAGACTATCGTGTCGCCGCCCCACTCCTCGCTGACGAGGTCGTACTCGGTGAGCTGCTGCTTGACGCGCTCGGGGTTCGCGCCGGGCATATCCATCTTGTTTATCGCGACGACGATGGGTATCTTCGCGGCCTTGGCGTGGTTAATGGACTCTATGGTCTGCGGCATTATGCCGTCGTTGGCGGCGACGACGAGGATAGCGATGTCCGTCACGGACGCGCCGCGGGCGCGCATGCTCGTGAATGCCTCGTGGCCCGGCGTGTCGAGGAAGGTGACGGGGCTGCCCTTGACGTTGACGGTGTAAGCGCCGATGTGCTGGGTAATCCCGCCGGCCTCGCCCGCGGCGACGTTGGCCTTGCGGATATAGTCGAGGAGGCTGGTCTTGCCGTGGTCGACGTGGCCCATGACCACGACGACGGGCGCGCGCGGCTCAAGCTCCTCGGGCTTATCCTCGCGGTCGTCTATGAGCTTCTCCTCGACGGAGACGACGACCTCGTGCTCGACCTTGCAGCCGAGCTCCATCGCGACGAGCGCGGCGGTGTCGTAGTCGATGATATCGCTGAGGGAGGCCATGACGCCGTTCTTGATGAGGGCCTTTACGACCTCCGCGCCGGTCTTCTTCATGCGGCTGGCGAGCTCGCCGACGCCTATCGTGTCCGGTATGGAGACCTTGACGGGGGCCTTCTTCGCTATCTCGAACTGCAGGCGCTGCATGCGGTCGCGCTCCTCGGCGCGGCGCTTGGCGCTGGCGGCGGCCTGCTGCTGGCGCTGCTTCTGCTTGTTGCCTATCTTCTGCTTGCCGGACTGGCCGCCGCGGCTATTGTCCGCGCCGTGCGCGCCGGCCATGCGGTCGAAGCGCTCGTCGTACTTGCCGAGGTCGACGTTGCCGCCGCCGCGGGTGTCTATGACGCGCTTCTCGGGCACCTGACGGGGCACATGCGTCTTCTCCTTCTTGGGAGCGGATGCGGCCTGGGCGGGCTGGGCCGGCTGGGCGGCCTGCCTCGCCTGGGGCTGGGCGGCGCCCTGGGCCTGCTGCCTGGGCTTCTCCGCGGCGGGGGCCTTGGGCGCGGCGGGCGCGGCGGCGGCCTTCTCCGGCGCCTTGGGCTGCTCGAAGACCTGCATGAGCTCATCCATGCCGGCGCACTGGTGCTCCTGGGTGAGCACCTCGAAGATTATGGACAGCTCGTTGTCGTCGAGGACCTGCATATGGTTCTTCGGCGCGGTCGCGTGCTTCGTCAGTATCTCGGTTATGACTTTGGAGGAAAGGCCAAGGTCCTTGGCCACCTCGTGAACTCTGTATTTCTCAAAACTACTCATTAAGTTCCCTCCCCGGTTTACGTTTTGGCCCTCTGGCCTTGCGGTAAGCGGCCTTGTCGCTGCGGCGGCGCATCTCCTCGGCCAGCGCGCCGTAGCGCTCCGCGTCCTTTTCGGCCAGGGCCGCGAGGAAAGCCCCCGCGAGGCCGAAGTCCGTGCAGGCGGCCATGGAGCAGCCGCTCCTGCCTAGGGCGTCGGAGAGCTGCTCCTTCGTGTACGGCAGCTCAACATACAGCGCGCGCCGGCCCTGGAGCCAGCCCTTCGCGCGTTTTACGGCGTTGTCCGCGGCGTCGGCGGCCACGCACACGCAGCGCGCGCGGCCCTCCTTTATCGCGTATCCGGTCGCCGCCTCTCCTATCTCGAGGCGGCCGGCCCGGCGCATGAGGCCGAGATAATTAAGAGCCCTGTCCGTCATCGTCCGCCTCCATGGCCGCGGCGAGGCGCTCCATGACCTCGTCGGGTATTTGCGCCTCCAGGGCCCTCGACAGCGCCCGGGATTTCACCGCGCGCCTCAGGCAGTCCGCGCTGCGGCAGACATAGGCCCCGCGCCCCGGCTTCTTCCCGCGCGGGTCGAGCGAGACCTCGCCCTCCGGCGAGCGCACGACGCGCAGCAGCTCGGGCTTGGGCTTCATCTCGCGGCAGCCGAGACACTGGCGCATAGGTATTTTCTTCGCCATGGCGGCCTCCTTTCGCGGCTTACTGGCCGAGACCGGATTCGGGCTTGATGTCTATCTTATAACCGGTCAGCTTGGCGGCCAGTCGGGCGTTCTGGCCCTCGCGGCCGATGGCGAGCGAGAGCTGGCCGTCCGGCACTATCACGCGGCAGGTCTTGCCCTCGTCGAGCATGGTGACGCTCACGACCTGCGCGGGGGCGAGGGCGTTCGCTATATAGGTCTCGGGCTGCTCGCTGTACTCGACGATGTCGAGCTTCTCGCCGGCGAGCTCCTTGATTATCTCGCCGACGCGCGCGCCGCGCGGGCCGACGCAGGCGCCTATGGCGTCCACGTCCGGCTGCGAGCTCCAGACGCTCATCTTGGTGCGGGAGCCGGCCTCGCGGGCGATGCCCTTTATCTCCACGGTACCGTCGAAAATCTCGGGCACCTCTATCTCGAACAGCCGGCGCACGAGGCCCGGGTGCGAGCGGGAAATCATTATCTGCACGCCGCGGGTGGAGCGGCGCACGTCGAGGACGTAGACGCGCGCGCGGTCGCCCTCGCGCAGCACCTCGCCGGGTATCTGCTCGGCTCGGGTGAGGACGGCCTCGGTAGCGTCGCTGCCGGTGCCGATGCGCATGGAGACGGCCCCGGTGCGCGGGTCGATGCGGTTCACGACGCCGGTGAGCACCTCATGCTGCTTGTTGTTGAATTCGTCGTAGATTATCCCGCGCTCGGCCTCGCGTATGCCCTGGATAATGACCTGCTTCGCGGCCTGGGCGGCTATGCGTCCGAACTGGCGGGTCTCCACCGGGACGGCGAGCTCGTCGCCGATGCCGGCCTTCTTGGAGTACTTGCGCGCGGTCTCGAGGTCTATCTCGCAGGTGGGGTCGGCGACGGTCTCGACGACGGTCATGTGCGTGAGCAGCTCGATGCGCTTCTTGGCCTCGTCACAGACGACCTCGACGTTCTCGCCGTAGTCGGGGTTATCCTTGCGGAAGGCGGCCATCATGGCCTGCTCTATCTTCTCGTACATATATTCGCGGGGGATGCCTTTTTCCTTCTCTATGTCCTCCACCGCTGCGAAGAATTCTGCGTTCATTTTTCCTAATCTCCTCCGTCTATATCGTCATGCGCAGCCTGACCTGGGCCACCTGCGCGCTGGGAAAGCTGATGTTCTCGCCGTTCACGGCTATGGTCACGGTCCCGTCGTCCGTGCGGGAGACGAGCGTGCCGGCGTGGCTCTTGGCCCCGCCCACGGGCTGGTAGTGGCGCACCTCGACCATTTCGCCGGTAAAGCGCTCGAAGTCCCCGGGCCGCTTGAGCACGCGCTCCGCGCCCGCGGAGGACACCTCGAAGACATAGCTCGTGGGGATGGGGTCCTCCTCGTCGAGGATGGGGTCCAGCGCCCTCGAGACGGCCTCGCAGTCGTCTATGGAGACGCCGCCGGGCTTATCTATGTACACGCGCAGGAACCACTGTCCCGCCTCTCGGACGTACTCGACGTCCCAGACCTCGCAGCCGCATTCCGCCGCGACCGGCCCGGCCAGCGCGAGCACCCTGTCGGTAACCTTGCTCATTGCTCCTCCTTATGTGAATCCATGTTCTTACAGATGAAAAATCTCCAACAAAAAGAGTGGGCGTTGACCCACTCGACCGTTAAACCTACACTTACGGGAAGTATTCTACCACAAGAGCGCGCGCATTGCAATACCTAATTATATATATTTTCGGCACGAGATGGGGCGAATTTTGCCGGCAGAAAAAGTTTCGGCCGCGCTGCATGGGGCCGCGCGGCCGGAAAGAAGGGGGAGTAATGAAAATGAAGAAGTTTGCTTGCAGGTCTTATATTACCCGGTATATGTTAAGCACAAAAGCTCCGGCGTGTTACAAATGTGTTAAGTAAACCGATTTTTTCTCCCGCGGCGGCTTGAAAGCCGCGCCGGGGGCTGTTATAATACAGTCTTAACGTGGATTTTACACGAAAGAGGGACTCCTATGCCGCTGAAAAAGAAGCCCGCCGGGTGCTTCCTCTTCCGCCGCGAGGCGGGAGCGGAGCTCTCCCCGGCGAGGGTGCGCGCGTTCTGGCTCTGGAACGCGCTGACGCTTTTCGCCGCCGCCTGCGGCGTCACGGCAGTTATGCTGCTGCTCGCGCCGGGCGGCTACCGCCTGGCCGTATTTATCGGCTATTTCCGACACCCGCTTATATTTATATTGAACCTTCTCCCCGTGCTGCTGCTCATGCTGCTCGGCTGGGCCGCCTCCGGCCGGCCCTGGGCCGCGTACCTCTGCGGCGCCGTGCCCGCGATGGCGCTCGCGCTGGGCAACTACTATAAGCTCGCCTTCCGCAACGACCCCGTGCTCTTCGCCGATCTCCTGATACTCGGCGAGGCCGGGGAGATGGCCGGGCAGTACAGCCTCTTCATCGACTGGAAGATAGCCCTCGCCCTCGGCTGCTGCCTCGCGGGGCTTATATTCATCGCCTTCACCGTGAGGGTGAAGCCGCGCGGCAGGACCCGCGCCCTGATGGCCGCCGCGGCCCTCGCCGTTATCGTACTTGGCGCGCGGGCCTACCTGGGCGAGGGGCTGTATAACGCCTCCGCCGTCAACCTCGAATACCTCAACCAGTGGTCGGCCACCCAGCAGCACATCTCGCGCGGGAATATGTACCCCTTCCTCTACTCGATAAACGAGGCCTTCCCCTCCCCCGACGAGGGCTACGACGAGGACGAGACCGCCGCGCTGCTCGCGCAGTATACCGACGCGGACATTCCGGAGGGCGAGCGCGTGAACATCGTCGGCGTCATGCTCGAGGCCTTCGCCGATTTCTCGGATATCAACGGCATAGAGTTCGCGCAGGACGTCTACGGCGTCTATCACAGCCTCGAGGCCGAGAGCTATACGGGCAATCTCGTCACGAACATCTTCGCCGGCGGCACCGTCAACACGGAGCGCGCCTTCCTCACCGGCCTCGCCGAGCAGAACAACTGGCGGAAGGCGGTGAACTCCTACGTCTGGTACCTCCGCTCGCAGGGCTACGAAGCCTGGGGCGACCACCCCTGCTACGAGTGGTTCTACAACCGGCAGAACGTCAACGCCTACCTCGGCTTCGAGAGCTACCGCTTCGTCGAGAACTACTACGATCAATTTAACGACGGCGTCTCCATGGACGACGTCTTCTTTCCCGAGCTCACGGCGGAAATACTCGAGCGCCTCGGGAGCGATTCGCCGCAGTTCTCCTTCTCCGTCTCCTATCAGGGGCACGGGCCCTACAGCGGCGAGGAGTGCGAGTGGGGCGAAACCGACGACTACATAGTCAACCGCGGCCTCGACGAGGAGTCGCGCAATATCCTCGCGAACTACCTCGGCTCCGTCATGGACACGCAGGAGCGCCTCGCCCGCCTCGTCGACGAGCTGCGCGAGTGCGATGAGCCCGTCGTGCTCATCGTCTTCGGCGACCACAAGCCCTGGCTCGGGAACGGCAACTCCGTGTACGAGGCCCTCGGCGTGAACCTCGACGCCGGCACGGAGGAGGGCTTCTATAACTACTGGTCCACCCGCTACCTCATCTGGGCGAACGACGCCGCCCGCGAGGCGCTGGGCTTCAGCTTCAGCGGCGAGGGCCCCGACCTCTCCCCCTGCTTCCTCATGGGCCACCTCTTCGACCTGCTCGGCTGGGACGGCGACGCCTACAACCAGGCGGCGGCCCCCATCCGCGCCGCGCTCCCCGTCATCCACGACTCCGGCGCGGTCGTGACGGCGGACGGCGCCCTCGAGCTCTCCCCCGGCGAGGCGGAGCGGGAGCTCGCGAGGGAGTTCCGGTATCTCGAATATTACCGCTCGCGCAATTTCGCATATTGAAAACCGCCCGGACGCCCTCCCGCGTCCGGGCTTTTATGCGCGCCGTCCGGCACGCACGGGGGGCCAAAATTCTTATATTATAAGAATTTCGGCCTTTTTCCCGAATTATTCGCAAAAATATGTTGACATCGCGAGGCAATATAGTATTATATCGCCACGGGGGTGTTCTTCATGAGTATCGTCGATTTTGAACGCTTGACCAAATCGGGCCTTCCCGGGCTCCTGCGCTCAGAACGCGAGCATTCCAAGTATTCAGTCGAGTGCGTGTCCAGGCTGCTGAACACGCGCGGCCTTAAGATATCCACAAAGACGCTGTACGGCTATGAGAGCGGCGTCAGCATGCCCAAGCTCAGCACCTTCCTCGCGCTGTGCGACATCTACGGCGTAAGCGACGCGCTCGCGGCGCTCGGCATGGGCGAAGGCCGGCGCGGGGAGAGCCTCTCCCCGTCCGAATGGAAGCTCGTCGAGCTCTACCGCTCGGCCACGCCCGCCGCGCGCCTGGCGGCGGTGCTCAAGCTGCAGGAGCCGCGCAAAGAGCCCGAGCCCTCCAACGGCGAGTGCGTCATATACGATATATCCGAGTATTTCGACCCATAATCCGCCAGCATCGGCCATAAAACGCCAAAAAGGCCCCGGCGCGCGGGTACCCCGGCCAAAAGCCGTCCCCTCCGCCCAACCCCCGGGGCCTTTCCTCCATGCCCAAAACCAGCCGCATACCGCTTGGCCCTGGTTTTGGGGTTTAATAGAGGCAGCCGGGGCTTCTCCCCGGCTCAAATACCAAAGTCCATGCCGCTGCGCGGCACACCTTACTTCTTCACTATTCACTCTTACCTATTCACTTCCAAAAATCTACCCTTTGGATTTTGTGAAAAGCGAAGATTGGAAGAACGGACAAATAAAAATCGACAAGTCCCTGATGGTACTTGTCGATTTCTGGTGACCCAGCGGGGATTCGAACCCCGGACACCCTGCTTAAAAGGCAGGTAAAAATCCTTGTTTTATCGAGTATATCTGAGTTCTGACATCATTTCCGACATCATTTATTCCACGGCGCTTTGCTCAGCGTCGTGTCTTTGTATCCTGCCGCGAGATGCAGCGCGTCCTTTTGCGCCCGCGAGAGGGCCATCCCGTCGATGAGCGCCCAGATACGCTCCTGCCGCCCGTCGCCGCTGATGCTTTCCGCGTCGGCGAGAAAGGCGCAGTACTCGTAGGTATCTATGCCGGCGGCGCGCGCCTCGCTGTACCGCTCGTAGGCGCTCTCGCTCATGATGCCCTCGAGCGCCGCCTCCTTATCGAGCTCGCTCAGCGGAAGCTCGGCCACGGCGAGATACTTCTCCGCGCTGCTCGCGCCCTCGCCCGCGTCCTCGACCGCCTCGGCAACCTCGAGCGCTGACTCGTAGTCGAGTCCCTGGTCGACTGCCCGGTCAAAGTTGCCCGAGACGTCCGCGGACAGCACGTCATAGAGCGCCCACTCGGCGAGCGACGCGCCGGCCGCGATTTCCTCGGCTGCGTTGAGGATGGTGTTTGATGGCTGATATCCATCGACCACTTCGGCCTTGGCCATGCCGTCGGCATAGTCATAGACCTTGCGGAGCATTTTGACCTGGTCCTCCGTTCCGGCCGCCTCGAATTCGGGCATTGCCGTGAGCTCGTCCACCGCCGTGCCGACAGTCTCCGTCCAGACGCGGTTATAGAACTGCTGCTTGAAGGCGTCGAACTCGACAGTCTCCGCGGTTTTCCCGTCCTCGCCCTTGACGGACACTGAGGATGGAGTATTCGAGGGAAGCGCATTCGAGTACCCGGCCGTATACAGCGTGGCCACGGTTTGCGCCGTAAGCTCGCTCACCTCGTTGAGCCGCTGGCTGAGGATATCTCTGACGCGAGTGACGAGCGCGTCGTCCTCAAGGCCCTCAAGGCTTGCCCGGTTAGCCTCTCCAAGCGCGTCCTCATAGGCTGTTACGAGCTCAGGGGAGAGCCACCGCAGCGCGCCGAGCACGTATGCCTCCACATTGCTCGCGGGGAGCCCCGCGAAATACATGGCCGCCTTCGACGCGATATCCTGAACTCCGCTGATAATCTCTCCGCTGTGTTCAGAGAAGTACTCACCGAGGTCTCCGCCCTGGCTGGCAATGTTGTGCGCCTCGTCAACGACTTTCCTTATGCTGTTTCCGGAGTTGAGCAAGGCTTCCAATATGTCGTTGAGCTGTTCTATGGCAGGCGCCTCCATGCCATACCAGCGCTCGCCGGTGAAGACGCTGCCGATAATATCGCTCAGTTCCTCGCCATAGACGACTACGCCGCTGAGGCTTCCGACCATATCGTACACCATGGCTCGCAGAACGCTTTCTGCCGTCAGCTCACCTTCTTCATCGCGGTAATTATCGCCTTTTCTCTTCCAGAGGTTTATGAGGTAATTTATTGCCGCGCCCCAGGCCGCATTGAGTATCCATGCCGCAAAAGCCGCTCCGATAGCTCTCCGCGCTCTGCTTTGCGTCCGCGTATCCGCATTGTTTTTCTTGTAGTACTGTGCCTCGCCGATGGTCTGACGAAATGCGTTATACGTCTGCGCCGCGTCGGATTTGAACATTGTGAGAGCGCGCAGCACCGGATTGCTGGACTTGCGGATTCTCGCGTTGTGCATAGTGTCGGACATGGACTGACTGCGGTTCACGGCAGTGTTGAACTCGGCGGCGACAGCCCGATAAAACGGACTCTGTCCGGCGTCAATTTGCTCCTGCGTGCCGACTTCGAGCTCAGGCTGCTCGCGGCGCACTTTGTTTTCGGCCCAGGGCCAAAGTGTGCTTGCCGCCCAGCCGTCCATGCCGGTAATGGCCCCGCCGCCGAAGACGGTTCTGAAGAGCATGTTCCGCTGCGTCCAGTTCGGATGTTCTTTGAGCTGCTTTGTCTCCGGCGTTGCGTACCCCATGAGACGCCAGTCGAGCTCCGATGTGTACTTGCTGATGAGCTCGCGGTCGATTTGCGTGAGCTGCCCAGGGCTCGGAACATTTTCCACGCCGAGATATGCCCCGCCGAGAGGTATGCTGCCCAGCTGTTTGATGATGATGCTCGGGTTTGCACCGAAGATGGCGGTGATGTAGTTCGACCAGAATTTATCCGCAGAACTTGATATCGCGAATTTTTCCTCGCGAGGTCTGCCGCCCTGCAGGTCCTGGAGCAGATTCTTTATATAGTCCAGTGATTCGCCGCCCCACTTGTGAGTGATGACGCTCATCATGCTGTCTTCTCTGTCTCCCCAGTTGAGGAGCGTTTGCCAGTTGCGCGCGGGTATGGCCATGCCGACGAAGCGGGCCGTTTGGTCGACGTGCCGCTCAAAAGCGTCATAGGCCGAAATGTTGTAGCTCGGATTCTTGGCGCCGCGGACGCGCTCCTTCATGTTGCCTACGCCCTCCGCTGTCTGGTCATACTTGCCTATCTCGGTACGGTTGTAGTTGCTGTCAGTGTAGATAGGGGCGTAGTTGCGTGTGACGGCGCGGTCGTAGCCATAGAGCACATTGGATACGGCGTTTATCCGCTCGGCGGCGAACTGATTGTAATACCGTTCGAGCACGCTTGCGAGCTGCTGCTCTTCCGGCGTGAGGTTTTCGACGAGGCGGCGCACCGTTTCTGGAGCCAAGCGCACTTTTGTCCCTTGTTTCCAGGCCTCCGCTCTTTTCCCTTCGCTATAGAGCTTCTTATCGGGGAATGTACGTCCACCCACCATATGGCGCAGGTTGTCGTAGTTCTTGCTCTCAAGATACAGCTGGACTTTCATGGCCGGCGTCATGTAGACCTTGACCGTGTCGCCGAAGATGGGCTTGTCACCCATGCCGAATTCAAGAAGCTCCGGAACTTCGATTTCATACCAGACGGCATCCTTGCCCTGGCCGTCGGATTTCATTACCCATTCCTCGTTATCGCGGAGAAAGTCTGTAAGAAGCCTGTTTGCCTGCACAACGTAGGCGCGCTCATCCTGCTCGCCCTTCTCTAACTGCCGGGCCATGGAATACCATGCGCCGTCCTTGTTCCAGCCGGCCATGCGCTCGAGGACGTTCATCGGCGTCAGCTGCTCAAGGTTGAAGACTCTGTCCGCCCGCTTGCCTGTATAGCCGCCCGGGGCGTCGTTGATTTCGGCTTTGGACTCCGTGTAGACTTCGGCGAAAAGCCGCCCACGCTCGTCGTTGATAACGTTGTTGCGGTTGTAGAACTCCGTCCGCAGCCCGACGGCCGCCTTGTACAGGTCCTGAAGCGCGCCTATATCCATGTCCGCGATTTTCTCGTTGTTGACGCGGGCCGCAATACGTTTCAGCTCCTCCGAGGGGATGAAGTTCGGATACTTTTCCTTGTTCGACTCAAAGTCCTTTACCATGTCAGCGATATCGCGCCATGTCGCGCCGTACTTCTTCGAGTAGTTCATCTCGTTCGCGGCGCTGACGGCATAGATGTCGATATCCCCGAGAACTGCGTCCCAGGCGGCCTTGAGCTCTTCCGGCGCGCGGCGCTGATTGCGGGCGAGCCATTGCAGTTGTTTGAGCGTACGCTTCTGAAGCTCTCGGAGCTCCCTATTCTGTCTGCTTCGCTCCGCGCGCTGCTTACGGCGTTCCCGCTCGCGGGCGTCTGTGGCCTTGCGGGCCGTACGGTAACGCTCGAGCTGCTCGTAATAGGTTCGGCGGGCCTCCTGCTGGTTTTCGTCTATGCGCCGGCGCGCGTCGGCCTGAGCCGCCCAGCGCCGCTCGCGTTCTTCGCGGACGCGCTGGTCTGCGCGCTGCTGATATTCGCGGCGGCGCTGCCAGTACTTCTCACGCTCCTCGCGGATGATGTTGTCTATGCGCTGACGGGCCTCGCGCTCGCTGGTGTGGCGCTTGTCCTTCTCTTCGCGTATGCGCTGCCGCGTCTCCTCCTGGTACTGCCTGTGCAGCTGCCAGTACTTGGCGCGCTCTTCCTGGATAACGCGCTGCCGCTCGCTGTTCGTAAGGCCTTCGGGCCCGCGCCCGCGGAGCTTGGTCTCGAGCTCGGCTTTTTCCGCAAAGGTGCGCAGTTCCCAGTCTACGCGCTGCTCAAGGTCGTCGAGCACTTCGTCCTCGCTCACGTAGTTCTCGTCGGCGAGCATCTGCGTGTACTCCGCGAGGCTGACTTGCTCGTCGCGGCTCTCCTCGGCTATTTGGACGACGCGCTCCATGAACTGCTTCATATCGAGGTTGGAGCTGTCGAAGAGGCCGGGAAGGACCTCGCCGAGCTCCGCCTGCCACATATCCGGCGCCATATCCTGAGGGTTGTTTGTGAAGTAGATGCCGGCGGCGAAGGCTCTTTTCCGGAACTCATTCCAGTCTTCGGCCCCGCCGAACTCATGCTTGATACTGTCGTTGACGTACATACGGCGGTTGACGAGCCATTCCCGGACGTTGGCGAGATACGGGTCCGCGGCCACGGTCATAACGCCCTCGTCATAGAGCCGGTCGAAAAGCTCGCGGCGGTCTTCCTCCGTATACTCCTTGCTGCGTATCATCCTGTCGGCGAAGCCCTCAATGTAGCGCCCGAGCTCGGCCCGGGTTCCGGAAGGCACGGAAAATAGCTCAAGCAGATTCCGCTTGAGGTCCCTCTTCGCGATAACCGGCCGAGGCTCCTCTTCGTCAGCAGAATACCTAACCGCATTGCCCGGCTGCACCTCCCACGACGCGCGCGGAAGATTTGCTTTCGGTCGCGTGGCTGTTATCAGTTTACCGCGGCGTTCGACCCGGTCGAAGAACTGCTCTATTTCGGGAACGTAATCCGCGGTCTTGCGGTTGTTCTGATATCCCGCTGAAGTTTCACGGCCCACGCCGGAGCCGTCGCCCTCGTAGACCATGAAGTAGGCGCGGCCGTCCGGCTTAATTGCCTTCGCCATCTCAAGTATGACATTGGCGCGAGCCGGGGCCTCTGCAATGACATTGAGGACGTTGGCGTTTGTGGCCGTGTCGGCGCGGTTACCGGCCATGAGATAGTCCAGCGTGGCCCGGTTTGTCTCTTCGCCTCTGTTGTATGGGTCAAAAACGAGATTGCGCGTGCCCCGCTCCGCGAGATACTCAGTGGCAAGGTCAAAGCGCCCACCGCCTATGTCGATGTTGACCTCACCAAAGCGGACGTTTGGATTTTTAAAGAGCGCCGGAACCTGCCGAAGAGAAGTCCCCGCGGAGGATATGGCTTGGCTGACTGGCACGTCCTCGTCCACCGAGAAGCGGATATCCTCGCTGCTCGTCGGATTGGTGTTGGTGACGCGCTTAATCTGCTCAGGGTAGAAGGCGACAAAGGACATGCCCCCGAATTCGTCATCATTGTAGAGCAGCAGGCCGTCATAGCCTTCTTCCTCGAGCCTCGCTCTGAAGGCTTTCGCCGATTCGCTCGCCGTCAGTTCTCCTTCGTTCGAGTAATCATAGATTACTGATGCAAGCTCGTCAAGGTCGTCGAGTGCATATATGTCTTTTATGTTGAGATATACTTTTTCAGCTCGACGTCCCGCCTTGCCTCTGAGGTCTTGCGTGTTAAACCAGAATCCGACATGGGCGCCGGCGCCGCGCCACTCGTCAGGCGTGTTGTAATCCGTATTTTCGCCAAGCCGGCCGAGGTCAAAGACGGTAAAATCATTATCGGTTGAGTGATAGACGGGCAGGAGCCGTCCCCACCCACGATAATATGTCCCATCTGAGTCGAGGCGCACTTTGCTGTCAGCAAAGAACTCGCGCTGTTGCTCGCTGAGTCTATTCCCCTCTGCATCAACAAGCGCCGTCTCATCCCAGGCGTCCTCGTCCTCATCCGCCGAGAAGCGCGCCTTGACCGGTATCTCGTCGTCCGCAAAAACCGTGTTCTCGTCGCCCAGGTCCGGCGGCGTGGCGCGCCGCTCCTCAGCTGTGAGCCGCCGCCGCGACTCCGCATCGCGGGCCTCAATCTCGCCGGCGGTGTTGCGGTACATACGGGCGTACTCTTCGGGAACATCCTCTATCCTTCGCTCAAGGTCGAGCAGTTGCTTGAACCACTCGTTCGGATAAAGCTCTTCATAAATGGCGTCCTGCTCCGCCTCGTATCGCTGATATGCCGCGGCCTCTTCTGTGCCTGGCTCCGCGAACATGGTCTGATTCAAAGCCATGTCAAGCTCACGATACCGGTTATATTTGTTTTGTTCTGCCCTGCTGAGCGAGTTAAAAACGCTGTCGCGCTCTCGCCGCAGCCGCTCTTCCACGAGGTCGCCGCTCTCGTATTCACGTCTGGCCCAATATTCCGGCGAAGTGCCGCGCGCGAAGCCTTCATAACGCTGTATGGCGTGCTGAATTTCATGTATCAGCACGTCCCGCGGCTCGCCTATGAACTTATTGCTCAGATAGATTGTTCCGTCTCTGTAGTTATAATAACCATTTGTGCCGTCGGGCAGTTCATCAAAGACGAGGCTGGTATAGCGCAGCTGTGGGTAGTTTTCAAAGAGCTCGCTGTGCTCTATGAAATCGGAAAGCAAATAGTGCTCTTCATATACGCGCTCGCCATACTCTTTCTCGAGCCTGTCCATTTCCGCGCGCTCGCTTTCGGCAAGGGCTTCGCCGCCGGACATACTGGCCTCCCACTTGTCCGTAAGCTCGGCGAGCCGCTGATACCCGCTCTCGCGCCTCAGGTTTGCGTCTCCGTCCCTCCGGTACTCCATCCCCGAATCGTCAATCTCAAAGCGCCACTTGCCGTCCCGGCCGCGGAACCAGCCCGTTTCCTGCCGAATGGTCTCGGCGTCGACGTCGCGCCGCTCCATCTCCTCCGCGGCGTCCAGCGCCTCAAGGTCGGCATTGGCCGCGCCGCGTCCGCCATAGCTGTACCGCTCGCTCTCAGGCGGCCCCGTCGTGCTCCGTGTCGCCTCCTCGGTATCGCCGCGGTACTCGCCGCGGGTGCGCTCCTCGACCGTCTCGCGTGCGACGTCCCGGAACCGCTCGGCGTGAGCGCCGAAGGCGTTGATTCCGGCGTAGGCGTCGGCGTATATCTCCTGCTTCACGCGCGCGAGCGCGGCTTCAAATTCCGCTCCGTCTGCATTGGCCGGAAGGTCAACGATGCCGTGCAGCTTCTGAATATAGATTTCTACCACGCGCTCGAACTCTTCGTCCCCGAACTGCTCGCGGATACGTTCCTCGACGGCGTAGTCCGTGCCGGGATTTTGAGCCGCGATTTCGTGGTAGGTCTCGTGCTCGGCTATCTGCTGCGCGCTGACGCGCATATTGTCCGCCTGGATGATGATAGCCCCGTCTTCACGCCAGACGCCGCGGACGCGGCGCGTGCTGCCGTCGGAACCGTAGACCTCGAGCGCGCCGAGGACGTACTCGACCTCCTTGCCGGTGCGCCAGTACACGTCCTCAGCCGCTTTTTGGAGCTCGTCGTCCCACTCCTCCTCGGGGAGGACGCGCACCGTGGGCGTGTCCGTTCCCTCGGGCACGCCCAGTTCGTGAGTGCTTACTTCTTCGAGCCGAAGATGTCCTGCACGATTCTGTCTCTCAAGCGCTGTTCGGCTTTGTTCAAAGGCCGCGGGCCTTCCTTCTGTGCCTTCAGCCAGCTGTCCAGCTTGTCCGCCGGAACGTCCACTGCCCAGCCGTCCTCCGTCTCGACCTGATACCGCGTCTGTTTGCTCCGTTCGTCCATTGATATTACCTCCCGTGAGATTTTCGGGGCTGCCCGCACGCTCAAAGTCCTCCGCCGTCGGAAGCACAAGCCCGCCGGGCTCGTCGGCTGTGGGCAGTATGATACCGCCATCAGCCGTGAC
This sequence comes from Candidatus Scatomorpha stercoravium, assembly GCA_018716005.1. Taxonomy (GTDB): domain Bacteria; phylum Bacillota; class Clostridia; order Oscillospirales; family Oscillospiraceae; genus Scatomorpha; species Scatomorpha stercoravium. Next base: position 7,833 of record DVKN01000280.1, on the reverse strand, counting down.
GCGCCCTGTGGCGCGCTGTACGCCCTCCTGCGTGTTCGCGGGCGTCTGCGTGTCCACTGCCGCCGCAGGGGCGCTCAAGGCCCGTACGACGCCGTCAGGCCCCGCCGAGCGCTCTTCCGCCGCGGCCGTCTCGGCGTCTGTGCTGCGCTCCGCCGCCGGGACGGTCTCGCCCCGGCCCTGGAAATAGGCGCGGGCCATGCTGTGCTGGCGGTTGATTTCCGCCATCGTGGCCGTATCGCCGCCCAGGTCGGGGTGATTCTCCCGAGCGAGCTCCCTATAGCGGCCCTCGACCTCGGCGTATGTATTGCAGCCCTCAAAATAGTTTACACCATTTTTGCCGATAAAGCCATCCATATCGGCAAAAGTGAAGTTCACGCCGCGGCGCTTTCCGGCCGCCGCGCGGCCGGCGTCCGTGACCGTGTCCACCACGCCCGCGCTCAGTGCGCCGAGGAGGAAGGCGTAGGCCGCGTCCTCGAAGTTCGCGTCGTACTCCTCGCCGAGGACGAGCGCCGCGAAGGCGGGCTCGAGCAGTTCCTGCACGCCCTCCTCCGTGCCCTCGGATATCATGTTCATGACGAGCTTGCCGGCCTTGGAGCGTGCTATCCTCCCGAGGGCGTTGTCGAGCGCGCCTATCTTCGCCGCCACGCCGCGCACAGCCTCGCCGCCGAGGCCCTCGATACCGCCGAGCACGTACTGAAGCGCACCCTCGCTGAGACCGACGAGCGTCGAGTAGTCGCGCGCCTCGTCCGGGAGATATCCCTCGTTTATCTTCTGCGTGTAGGCGTTGCCGCCCGCGGACGCGCCGAGAAGGGCGCTGCCCGCAAGGTTTGCTATGCGCCCCGCCGTGCTGCCGGCGACGCCCGCCGCGCCCAGCGCCCAGCCGCCGAGGGCGGAGGCGAGGATAGATGGCGCCATGTTGGAGAGCGTCGTCCCCAGCTCGTAGAGCGTGCTCGCAACCGGACGGCCCTCGAGGCCCTCGAGTATGGCCTGAGACGTGTACTGCGTGGGGCTTGTCGGCACGGCCTCCTCGCTGAAGAGCTGCCGGATGCCGCTCGTGAACTGGTTAATGCCCGCAGGTATCCAGTACAGCGCCCGGCCGATGCCGCTCATGTTCTCATAGCGCTGCTGGCCGAGTCTCGCGTTTATGGTCTCCCTGAGCCGCTCGAGGTATTCGGCCGCCGCCTCGCGGCCCTGCGTGGCGTAGATGTAGTTATAGAGGCCGATTTCCTCGTCCGTCATCGTCCCGAGCGCCTGCATCTCGTTCCCCGCCGCGTCATAGCCGCGGATTTCGCGGGCGTTGCCGATGTTGTTTATGTAGTCGTATATGGCCCCGCCGGCCTCGAACGGCGACTCGCCGGCCGCAATCTGCGCCTCGCGCTGCGAGCCCAGGGGCGCCGAGCGCTCCGCGTAGTCCTCATTGAGCGCGAGGCCGCTGTAATAGGCCCACTGCGCCCGGTCGGCCTCGGACCTGAGACGCTTTATCTCGCTCTCGTTCTCCTCTATCTGACGCTCGAGCTGCTCGCGGCGCTGTGCGGTATTTATCCCGCTGCTGCCGGCGTCGTAGTAGACGTCGCCGGAGCGATACCGGTCGAGCTCCGCCGCGAGCTGTTCGGTTTCCCCCGCGAGCCGCTCGGCCTCGTCGCGGTAGTTCTGAGCGCGACCGCCCTCGGCGATGAGCATATCGTGGTACGTGCCTATGCCGCTCTCGTACCTGTTCCGGACGGTGTCGAACTGGTTGAAGACGCGCTCATACTCGCCGTACTGCGCGTTCACCTCGTCCACGCGCTGATTGAATCTCGCCACGGCGTCGGCGTCGTTGAGGTCGAGGCTCTCCCGCTCCTGCTCGAGCTGGCGCTGAGCGCTCTCGAGCTGCCTCTCCTGCTGAGATACCTGAGAGCTGAGCGTGTCGAGCTGGCTCTCCCAGGCCTTGAGCGCGGTCTCCGCCTCGCCCGTCGTGTCCCAGCTGTCAGAGCTCGTCACCGTGTCAATGAGGCCGCGGTCGTTCATGCGCTCGAGCGTGGAGGTAATCTGCTGCGTGACGCTGCCGGGGCGCGAGGCCCCCGCGGCGTTGAATATGGCCGGGGTGCCGCCGCCTTCCTCGCGGCGCTGCTGAGCCGTCGAGACGAGCCGCTTCGCCTGTCTGTCCCGCTCCTGGTTGTCCTTCTCCGTTATCTGCCGGATGGCATTGTTGAACTTATCTTCAATGCTCAAATTACGACGACCGCTCAGCGAACCGGAAGCGGTTCGCTGAGCGTTTATCTGTCTGATTGCGGCATTGAATTTTTCCTCTATGTTTGCCATTTGAGCCGCTCCTTATATGCCTATCATTTTGCGGAGATAATCCGCCTCTTCCTGTGTTATCTGGCCGGCGCTGAGCGCGTTGGTGATGCGCGTGCCAAAGACGCTTGCAACATTGCTGTTGGTGCCGGGATTGATGTGCAGATAGGAGTTGAGTATGCTCATTGCCCCCGGTGAAATGCTGTCGCCGCTCTCGTCTCCGCCGCCGTCCGCCTCGTCCTCGCCGGCCGGCGCGGGCAGATATCCCGAGCCGCTGCCGGCGCCCGAGGCCTGCGGGAGCTGGATACCCAGGTTCTCGAGGCCGCGGTAGTCGCCGTACTGCGCGCCCAGCTCCGCCATGCCGACGAGCGTCTCGAAGTCTGCGGTCTGGTCGTTGATTTCGTCGAGGAACTGCCCATAGGCGAAGTCGCGGTCGGTGTTGTACTGCTGGAGCTCGGCGAGGTAGCGGTCGAATTCGTCGGCGTCGAGATTCTGCCCGGTCTGGAGGTTGTTGGCGAGCATATTGTACCGGTCAAGCCAGTTCCCGTAGGCGAATTCGCGGTCGGTGTTGTACTGGTTGAGGTCGGTGAGATAGAGGTCGCGGTCGCTCTCCTCCATGCCCTGCACGACGCCGAGGTCGGATATCATCATGTTGTAGTCGTTGAGATACCGGTCGTATGCGAGCTGGTAGAGCTGCGGTATCATGTCTGTGAGCTGCGCCGCGTAGTAATTGGCCTGCTGGTTGGCGGCCGTCTGCGCGTAGCTGCTCGGGAGGCCGCCGCTCGCCGCCGCGGCGATGCCGAGCGCGTCCGCCGTGGCGCGCTGCCCCTCGCGCGTATACTGCTGCTTGTAGTTCTGATAGAGCTGGTCTGTGGCCGGGTCATAGCTGAACTCGGGGTTATTGAGTATCTGCCCGACGAGGTCGACCATGGTGCCATCCCAGCGACTCGTATACTCGGGCGCGGGGCCGTACTCGAAGTCGCCGTAGTCGAGCATCTGGCCATAGAGGTCCTCGACCGTGTCGGAGTGGCTGCCGCCCGAAAAGCTCGGCGCGTCCGCATACTCGAACATATTCGGGCTCAGGGGCTCGAGGTAATACTGGCTGCCGTCGTTGCCGCCCGTGTAGCTGCCGTAGCTGCGCCGGACGCCCTCGGCGCCCAGGTTTGCGAGCTCGCGGTCGGCGTCGGTGGCGGCGTCGCGGTAGTCGCGCTTATAGCTCAGTATGCTCATGCCCGCGTCGGGGTTGCGCTGCGCGAGCGCGAGGTCGGCGTCCGAGAACTCGCTCAGAAGCCCGTCGCGCTGTGCCTGCTGAATGAACTGGTCGTAAGTGTACTGGCTCCTCGTGCTCGGGGTGCTCAGTGTAGCCATTGCCATTGTATCCCTCCTTACTGTCTGCCGGGCTTGCTCTTGAGCTCGCTGCCGATGTAGTCCGCCCTCGTGAGCATGTACACCCGCCAGCCGCCAGTGCCCGTGATTTTTATCCTGTAGTGGTCGCTGCGCCGAGGCACGACGGCGAGCGTATAGCTGCGCTTCTCCGCCGGCTCGATATGTCCGCCGGCCATGTCCACCCACTCGCCGTCGGAATCGAACTCGGCGGCGCAGTCTATCTCGCCACCCTCGTCGACCGCCGCGCGCAGCAGGAACTCCCACGTCCCCTTCTTGTTTGGGTCGGCGTCGACGAAGTCGCCGAAGACGGCCTCGCTCTCTACGGCCGCCTCCCGCGTGCAGCCCTCGGGGACGCTGCGCGCGTTGCCGTTTATCCAGAGCGTGCCCGCGGCGTTGAGACAGTAGAGCTCGCCGTCCCAGGCCCAGCCTACGGCCTCGGTGTTGTCCTCCCTGTGCCACATCGTGCGCTGAGTGTCGTAGACGAAGAGATGCCACACGCCCTCCGCGTCCTCCATGCTCACGTAGTACTTGAGCCCGTCGCTGCCGCCCACGGCGTTCCGGTATCGCTCCGTGCCGAACGCGGCCGCGATGCTCTGCGGTATGCCGCCGGAGTAGGCCACTATCCCGGCCCGGCTGAGGTAGAAGAGTACCTCGCCCGCAATCGCGAGGCTCAGGTGCGAGCCGCTCTCGACGCCGAGAGACGCGGAGCCCATGACCTGGAAGTTGCTCGGCCTGTCGCCGTAGACCTTGTATATCTGGTCCTCCTTGAAGAATATCGGGTATCCCAGATACGAGAAGCAGGCTGTGAAGTCGCCAGCGCTGCCCACGCTCGCGGCGTAGCTGTCCGTGCTGAGGCCGTCGAACACATTCCAGTTGAACGGGTCGCCGAGCTTGCTCGAGTATATCTCGTCGCCCTTGCAGCCCCAGACGCGGTTCTCGTTCGCGCAGATGAAGTCCATGTCCGGCACGGTCCGGCTTATCGTGAGCGCGGCCTCGCTGTCGCCGCCCTCGCCTATCACGAAGCTGTTCGCGTAGAAGCGCAGGTTGTCCCCGTCTATCTCGCGGATGATGATGGTCGTATTGTTCTCGGGGTGTACCGTCGCGCCCGAAATGGTCACGGCGTCGCCCACCTTGAACTTGCTCGCCCAGTCTGCCCCCGCGGCGTAGATGGTGTTCGCGTCGGCGCTCTCGCCGGCGTACGTGCCGTCCTGGATTTTTGCGGCTCCACTCCAACTCGCCTCGAGCGAGCCGAACTCGCCCGTCAGCTTGTTGTAGTAGGCCTTGTCCGGCATGATAATGATATAGGCCCCCAGGCCGGTGAAGAGCTTGCGCGAATTACTGACCGTACCGCGCAGCACTCCCCCGGCATAGAAGCCCGTGCCGTCCACCCAGTACAGCCCGTCATTGGCATACAGGCCGTTGGGCGTTGTCAGGGTCTTGTATATGTACCTTGGCTTTCTCGGCGAGAGAAGCGGGGCGAGGTCGCTCGACAGGTTCGTCATGTCGTAGAGCTCGCCGTCGCCGGCGTAGAGGTTGTGATTGTATCCGCCGAACTGCCCCTGCGGATACTGCCGTATCCCGGAGCCGTACGGCACGGACGGGAGTATCATTTTCCGCCCTCCTCCTTGAACGTGAGGAACGGCTCAAGCGCCTCGAGCTGCGCCACCGTGATTTGCTCCGGCGGCTTGATGCTCAGCTCGGGGAACTCCTCGGGCGGGATAACCTCGCAGAGCTCGCCGCGCTCGCGGGCGTAGTCCGCCGCCTGCGCGGGGTCCGCGAAGGCGAAGCTCGTATCCGTGCGCCAGACTATCTTGCCCTTCTCGTCGTGCTGCGCGTACTTGTCCGCGAGCTTGCGCTCCTCCTGCTGGAAGAACTGTACCTGCCCCTGAAGGGCCCGCTTGAGCGTGAGCAGCGTGCAGGCCGTCTTATAGTCCGTTGGCTGCTGCGTGAGCGTGGTGAGGGCGAGATACGCCTCCACGCAGGCAATGAGTGTAGCTTTCATGTTCCGCTCCTTTACGATGTCGGGTTGTTGAGGGTGCCGTATATGTTCACGGTCGGCGCGTCGAGCGTGATGTACTGCGAGGCGCTGATATACACCAGGGTTGCCGCCTCGATGGATATGCCAGCGGCGCTCTCGAGCTTAAGCGCGAACGAGAGGTTCGCGACGCTGCGCGTGTACAGGAAGAGCCGGTACTGACTCTCGCCCGCGCCGCCGCTGCCGTCGTTGTCCAGGCGGAGTCCGCCGGCGAGATAGTAGTCGCTGGCCGTTATCTGCCCGTAGTAGCAGCGTATCTCGCCGCCGACGTTGCTGCCGCTCAGGACGGTGTTGAACGTGCTGCCCTGTATGGAGACGCCCTCGATGTCTATCGCGCTGATGGTGCCGGTCTCGATGTGCCCGCCGTCTATCGTCGTATCCGAATACGGGTCGCTGAGGTCACTGAAGGTCACGACGCCGGAGAACGAGATGTTCTGCGAGGATATCTGCGCCCCGTTGGCCGTCAGGCGGATTACGCTGCTCGTCTCGCCGTTGGTCACGGAGAGCGAGAGCGAATTCGCGAACTGCTGCAGGGTGCTGACATTGCCGTTGAGGCCGTTCACAGTCGTGCTTATGCCGCTCACCGTCTGCGAGAGCTGCGTGTACTGCCCGTCCAGATTACTCACCGAGGTCTGCAAGCCCTGCGCCGTCTGCTGCAAGCTGCTGACCTGGCCGTCGAGGGTGCTGACGCTGGTGCTCAGGCTCTGCGAGGTCTGCGTCAGCTGCGTGATATTGCCCTCGGCGTCCTCAACGCGAGAGGTGAGGGACGCCGAGGTCTGCATGAGCGTGGAGACATTGCCCTCAGTGTCGCTGAGGCGGCTGTAGAGCTCCTCGGAGGTGACGAACAGCGTGGAGACGTTCCCCTCGATATCCTCGAGGTTCACGTAGATGGGCTCCGTGATGATGTTCGCCATCTCGTTAAGGCTCGTCGGGTTCATGTTCTCCACGCCGAGGTTGGTGAGCGAGTACCTGAGCTGCTCGCGCAGCATATACAGGTAGTTGAGCACCTCCATGAGCCGCGCTTCCGTGCTCTCGTTGCTCATGAACTGCGGGAACATGGTGTCCGTATTCAGGATGTTGCTAGGCACTCTCTCACCTCCCTGTGCTTATGTAAGGCCTATCTGCGCGAGCAGGAAACCGGCGATGGCCGAGACGAGCACGCTCGCGGCGTAGCCCGCGAGCTTCCGCCACTTCTCTCCGTCTCGGGCCTCGAGGGCCTCGAGCCGCTCGCCCTGTTTTGCCTGCTCCTTGACCATGCTCTCGACGCTCATGGCCAGCTTCTCGACCGAGGTGGTGAGCGCGCCAATCTCCCGCACGCTCCGCTCGAGGAGCTCTATGCGCTTGTCCTGACGCCGGTTCTCCTCCTCGAGGCGTTTGGCGAACTCGTTGTGCTCCGCTCGGGTAATAGGCGCGCTGCCGTCCATCGTTTACCCCTTTCTCGGCCTGGTATAGCCCAGCGCCTGCTGGCTGTCGCTGACGCCGTCGGTCGTCGGGTCGGTAATCACGCCGACGAGGGCGAGGATGGCAAACACGGCCTGCGCGAGGCCCGTGAGCGCCGTCTCCCAGCTGCCGACGATGGCGCTCAGGTCGGCGCCGAACAGCTGCGCGACGTCGATGACCAGCGTGCCGAGTATGCCGATGAGTCCCACCCAGAACGTCGGGTTCTTCAGCCTGACCTTCCAGTTAATCACGTTAACACCTCCTTAATGAGCTTGACCATCTGCTTGTAGAATCGCCACAGCGTTACCCACAGTTCCACGCGCTTTACGCCGTCCTCCGGGCGTTCGCCGTCGGAGATGCCGGTTTCTTTTACCCACTCGGTTGCGGCCTTCTGTTCCTCCTGCCATGTCATGGGCGTTTCCTCCTCGTCAGGTTTTTCGGGTTCCGGTTCCGGCTCGGGCTCGGCCGGCTGGCCGATTATGGCCGGGTAGTCGTAGTAGGCGTAGTCGAGGTCCACGCGCTCGGGGATGCCGTCGATGTGGCCCTGGTTGCTGTACTGCCACATGCCGCCGGCCATTGGCGGCTTGTCCTCGGGCCGCTTATCGTTGCCCTGCCACTGCGCGAGCCAGATGTCGTAGCGGTTGATGAGGCGGGCGTCGAAAAAGCGGTTGATGTAGTCCGGGTTCGCGTAGAGC
>DVKN01000279.1 GCA_018716005.1 Candidatus Scatomorpha stercoravium | reverse complement strand
GGCTCTACGAGAGCATAGACTTCCAGGGCAGCGAGCTCGTGATAAGCGCCTTCGCCTCCGTGGCGGACAACATCGACGCCCAGTGCGACAACATACGCTATCTCGCCGCTGCGGGCGAGGTGGGGCTCATACTCTACTACGTCGGCATCATCCTGCCCAAAGTCGACGAGCGGCTCGTGCGCGTCGCCGACGAGCTGGGCTTCGTGCTCATCTGTATGCCGGAGAACGACCCGAGCCTGCGCTACAGCGAGGTAATCTGCGAAGTCATGGGCGCGATAGTCCGCGACGAGCTGTCGAGCTCGAACTTCGCGCTCGACCTCCTCGAGCAGATGTCGCGCCTGCCGAAGACGCACCAGACCGTGAAGACCATACTGCGCATCGCGAGCGACCGCCTGCGCGCCACGACGGCCATAACGGACGCGGATTACAACGTCCTCTCCGCCGCGGCCTGGCCGCGCACGATATCCGAGGAGGGCGGCGCTCTCGCCTCGCTCGCCTCGCGGCAAAATTCCGCCGAGCACTGCTGGGAGCAGCCCGACGGCTCCCGGATATGGGTCTACCGCGACCGGATAGGCGCCAGCGACCTTGGGAATATGCTGCTCCTGGCCTGCTCCGAGGGCGGGAGAATAGAGCCGCAGCTCTGGCGGCAGACACTCGAGGGCGTGCGCCTCGGCATGAGCGTCTGGGGCCGGAAGCACGACCGCGTGGACATGTCCGAGCTCGTACGCGCCATCGTGCTCGACGAGCCGATAAAAATGCGCCGCCTCGGCGACATATACCGCATAGACGTGGCCTCGCTGAGCGACGTGTGGATAATCCGCAGCCTCGACGGCGGGAGCCTCGCCGCGATGCTCGGCGAGGTGCGCGCGCTCTCCGCGCAGTATGCGCATCTGGGCCTGTGCGAGAGCTACGAGGAGGACATCGTGATTTTCCCCGTCGGCAGCCGCACGCTGCGCGAGACGGAGGAGTGGGCCTCCTCGCTCGCGGAGCTCTTCGCCGGGCGGGGCATCGCCGCCGCCGTCACGCTCTGCCAGAGGCTCCAGCAGACGAGCGACGTCAAGTACGCCTACGAGACCAACCGCGGCTGCGTGCGCGACGCGGCGCGGATTTTCCCGCAGCGGCGGTATTTCAGCTTCTCCGAGGTGGAGTTCGCGCGCGAGTGCCGCTCCATCGCCGAGGCCGGGGAGAGCCGCGTCCGCTGGTACGCCTCCCGGCTCGAGGCCCTGCTCTCCCGCCGCGACGGGGAGGACATAGTCCGCACGCTCGCCGTCTACCTCCTGGACAAGAACTCCAGCCTCGTCGAGACGGCCGCGGAGCTCTTTGTCCATAAGAACACCGTCAAATACCGCCTCCAGAAGGCCGGGGACATACTCGGCTTCCACATAGGCGACATTCCCCAGTCAAAAGACCTGATATATGCCCTTGCACTGCGCCGCCTGCTGCGTTCGGAGGCGCCCGGGGCCTGAGCGCCGCGCCCATCCATTGTCCTTTGGGACAACGGATGGGCCGAATTCTTATCCCGCCGCCTAATGACGCGGCCCTCCCCCGTAACTATAATAAAGCATCGGCGCCGCCCCGTGCGGCTCCGCATCTGTTTACAGGGGGAAACGATATGAAGAAACACAGCGGGTTTGAAATCAGGCCGGAGGAGCGGCAGAGCTGGATATCCATCGCCTTCGTCTGGATAGGCTCCGTCATCTGCGTACCGGCGCTCATGATTGGCGGGATGCTCGGCGCGGGCCTCACGCTCGGCGAGCTCTTTGCGGCCATCCTCATAGGCTACGCGCTAATCTGCGTGCTCATGATTTTCATGGGCATGCTCGGCTGCGACACCGGCCTGCCCACGGCGGTGGCGGCCTCGTCGGCGCTCGGCGAAAAGGGCGCGAAGTACATAATAAGCTCCATCCTCGCCATAAGCTGCATCGGCTGGTTCGGCATACAGGCGAGCGTCTGCGGCGCGTCCTTCTCCTCCATGGTGCTGGATATGACGGGCCTGGACATCCCCGTCTGGGCGAGCAGCGTGGCCTGGGGCATCATCATGCTGCTGACGGCCTGCTTCCGCTTCGCGGGGCTCAAATGGCTCAACAACATCGCGGTGCCGCTGCTCGCGATAGTCCTCGTCTACACGCTCGTGGACGTCCTCTCCGGCGGCGGGGCCGAGCCGCTCCGCGGCTATACGCCCGCGGCGCCCATGGGCTTCGTCGCGGCCCTCAGCTCGACCGTCGGCTCCTTCGTCGTGGCGGCGGCCATCTCCGGCGACTACTGCCGCTTCGCGAAAAGCCGCGCCGACGTCGTGAAGAGCTCCATCGTCGGCGTCCTGCCCGCCGGGCTCGGCATCCTCGTCATAGGCGCGGTGCTCGCAATCTGCACGGGCAGCTACGACATCAGCGTCGTGCTCGCGTCCTCGGGCCTCCCGCTCGTCGGGCTCATTGCGCTCATACTCGCGACCTGGACGACGAACGTCTCCAACGCCTACTCCGGCGGCCTCTCGCTCTCCGTGCTGCTCGGCCAGGACGAGAAGAAGAGCCAAATAACCACCGCCGTGGCCGGCGTGATTGGCACGGTGCTCGCCGCCGCGGGGATACTCAATTCCATCCAGGGCTTCCTCAGCCTGCTCTCGGCCATAGTCCCCGCGCTCATGGGCACCATGATTGCGGACTACTGGATAAAGAACCGCGGCAGGGCGGAGAATTTCGAGCTGCGCGAGGGCTTCTACGCCCCCGGCCTCGTGAGCTTCTTCGCCGGCGCGCTCGTAGCCTGCGTCACGGGCGGCACCTTCGCGGCCATACCCTTCCTCAGCTTCCTCAACCTGCCCTTCTTCATCGGGCCGGTGAACGGCATAGCCGTCTCCATGCTTCTGTACTCCGCCATGGCTCCGGCGTACGGTAAGCGCGTAAATATATCGAGAGGAGAAATCTGAACTTGCGTAAAATAGGACTCAGAGAAGTAGAGGACATCGCCCTCGGCGCGTCGCTGCTCGGCGCAGGCGGCGGCGGCGACCCCTACTACGGCAAGCTGATGGCCATCGGCGCCATCAAGGAAAACGGCCCCGTCGAGCTCATAAGCCCCGACGAGGTGCCGGACGACGCCGTCATCATGCCCATCGCCATGATGGGCGCGCCCACGGTGCTCTGCGAGAAGGGCACGGGCGGCGGCGAGTACAAGGTCATATACGACATGGTCTCGCAGTACCTCGGCAAGCAGGTCTATGCGGTCATGCCCATGGAGGCCGGCGGCGTAAACTCCATGCTGCCCATCGCGGCGGCGGCCCGCCTGGGCCTGCCCATGGTGGACTGCGACGGCATGGGCCGCGCCTTCCCCGAGCTGCAGATGGTCACCTTTACCATAGGCGGCGTCAGCGCGACGCCCATGGCCCTCACAGACGAGAAGGGCAACAGCGTCATCTTCAACACGATAACCAACAAGTGGACGGAGGAGCTCGCCCGCGCCGTCACCATGAGCTGCGGCGGCTCCGTCACCGTGTCGCTCTACGTCATGGACGGCAGGACGATGAAGGCCTTCGGCGTCAAGGACATCGTCACCCGCAGCGAAATGCTCGGCCGCGCCATACGCGAGGTCAAGAACCATCCGGACAAGACGCCCGAGCGCGCCTTCCTCGACGCGGCCGAGGGCTACGGCATCTTCAAGGGCAAGATAGCCGACGTCCTGCGCGAGACGAACGGCAAGTTCAACCTCGGCCGCGTCCAGCTCGAGGGCATAGGCGAGTGCCGCGGGCACAGGGCCGAGGTCTGCTTCCAGAACGAGAACATCTACGCCGCCGTGGACGGCGAAATCCTCGCGACCGTGCCCGACCTCATCTGCATGGTGGACACGGACACCTTCATCCCCGTCACCACCGAGGCGCTCAAATACGGCAAGCGCGTGCTGGTGGTGGGCCTCAAGTGCTACGAGATGTGGCGCAGCGAGGCGGGTCTCGAGCTCGTCTGCCCGAGATATTTCGGCGTGGACACGGACTATATCCCCATCGAGGAGCGCGTGAAGGGAGGAGCGGCGAATGTATAAGCTCGGCATCGACGTCGGCGGCACGAACACCGACGCCGTAATAATAGACGAAAACCTCAGCGTGGTCGCGGACATCAAGCACCCGACCACCGACGACGTGTACGACGGCATCATCGCCGCCATACGCGAAGTGCTCGCCGTCTCCGGCGTGGAGCGCGGCGAGATAACCCAGGCCATGCTCGGCACCACCCAGTGCACGAACGCCATCGTGGAGCGCAAGCACCTCGCGCGCGTCGGCCTCGTCCGCATAGGCGCGCCCGCCACCACCGGCATCCCGCCCATGGTCGACTGGCCGGAGGACATCCAGGGCGTCGTGGAGGACAGCGTCATGATACGCGGCGGCTATGAGTACGACGGCAGGGAGCTCACGGAGCTCGACCGCGCCGCCGCGCGGGAATTCTTCGAGCGCATGAAGGGGAAGGTCGACTCCATCGCCATCTCCTGCGTCTTCTCCACCGTGCGCGCCGACGAGGAGCTCGAGCTCGCCGCGCTCTGCCGCGAGGTCATGGGCGAGGACACGCACGTCTCCATATCCAGCGAGATAGGCTCCATGGGCCTCATCGAGCGCGAGAACGCCACCATCCTCAACGCCGCGCTCTGCAAGGTCTCGCGCCGCTTCACCGAGGGCTTCGCGAAATCCCTCGCCGACGAGGGCATCACGAACGCGGAGATTTACCTCTCGCAGAACGACGGCACGCTCATGACCATGGAGCACGCCCGCCGCTACCCGATACTCACCATCGCCTGCGGCCCCACGAACTCCATACGCGGCGCGAGCTACCTGAGCCGCCTCACCGACGCGATAGTCATCGACGTCGGCGGCACCACGACGGACTTCGGCGTCATCCAGCACGGCTTCCCGCGCGAATCCAGCGTCGCCGTCACGATAGGCGGCGTGAGGACGAACTTCCGTATGCCGGACATCATCTCGATTGGCCTCGGCGGCGGCTCCATCGTGCGCGAGCGGCCGGACGGCACGGTCACCGTCGGCCCCGACAGCGTGGGCTATGAGATTACGAAGCGGGCGCTGTGCTTCGGCGGCGGCACGCTCACCGCGACGGACATAGCCGTGCGCCTCGGCATGGCCGATATCGGCGACGCCTCGCTCGTCGCCGGGGTGGACGAGGCCCTCGCGAAGAAGGCCCTCGAGGCCATCCGCACGATGGTCGAGGACAGCATCGACGCCATGAAGATATCCAACGACGACGTGGAGGTCGTACTCGTGGGCGGCGGCTCCATAGTCCTGCCCGGCGAGCTCAGGGGCGCGTCGAGGGTGTGCAATCCCGAGCACTCCGGCTGCGCCAACGCCATAGGCTCGGCCATATCCAAGGTCTCCGGCAGCTATGAGCAGCTCGTGGACTACAGCGCCGTCCCGCGAGACGAGGCCCTCGCCGCCGCCAAGGCCGAGGCCGCGCGCCTCGCCGTCGAGGCCGGCGCTCTGCCGGAGACGGTAGAGATTATAGAGGTTGAGGACGTCCCGCTCGCCTATCACCCCGGCAACACCTGCCGCGTGCGCGTGAAGGCCGCCGGAGATCTCGCGTGAGGTGCCGCCATGAAGGATAAAATCACCATACTCGACCTCCTGCCAGTCACCGCGCAAGGCATACTCTCGCCGGAAATGAAGGCGGATATGGGCAAATTCCTGCCCGAGGGCGCGGAAATTCGCCATGTGCAGATAGAGCGCGGCTCCGTCACGATTGAGTGCGAGTACGACGAGGCATTTTCCGCCCCCGAGGTGATAAAGCTCGCCATGGCCGAGGCCGGGAAGGGCGGCGTGGACGGCGTATTCGTGAACTGCTTCGGCGACCCCGGCGTGCGCGCCGTGCGCGAGGTGCTGTCCGTCCCCGTCTTCGGCGGCTTCGAGCCCGCCATATATCTCGCGCTCGGCCTCGGCGACACCGTCGGCATCGTCACGGTGCTCAAGAACGTCGTGCCCATGATACGCGGCGCCATCGCCCGCGCCGGGCTGGAGAAGCGCGTCACGAGCCTGCGCACGCTGGATATGCCCGTCCTCGAGCTCGCCGACCGCGATAAGCTGATGGAGAATCTTTACGCGGAGTGCAGGAAGGCCGTTGAGGAGGACGGCGTCAGCGTCCTCGTAATGGGCTGTACCGGCATCGTCGGCGTGAACGACGAGATGATGCGCCGCCTCGCCGCCGACGGCTATGGCGTCCCCGTCCTGGAGGCTGCCCAGTGCGCCGTGACCCTAACTGAACTCTACGCCCGCATGGGCCTCAGCCAGAGCCGCCTGACCTATATGCCCCCTCCCAAAAAATAACCCGCCCGCCGGCGCCCCCTCCCCCCCGGCAGGCCAAAAAAGGCCGCAGCACCAACGCCGCGGCCTCTCTTTATGCGCGCGCCGCCGGTGAGCCGAAGCATATATGTCCCCTCTTCCCTCTTGCAATTTTGCGGGCGGTTCGATATACTCTTGCTTAGTAAGGTTACGAATGTGCACGCGATGGGTATTGCGGGCGGATATTGACTTATGTGAGAGGAGCCGGCCCTGTGGGTATCAGCATGGAAAAGCGCAAGCGTCTCGCCTATGTGGCGAGGCGGTATTATCTCGACGATCAGCGGCAGAGCGACATCGCCCGTGAGCTGGGTATCTCCCGGCCCATGGTCAGCCGGCTGCTGGCCGAGGCGCGCGAGCTCGGCGTGGTGGAGATTACCGTCCACGACCCGGAGACGCGCGCGGCCCGGCTCATGGAGCGGCTGCGCGGCATGAGCTCCGTCCGGGGCGGCGTCCTCATCGAGGACAGCGGCGACAACGACGACGAGAACCGCCGCCTCTCCGAGGGCGCGGTGCAGCTGCTCGGGCAGCTCGGCGCGAAGCGGCTCGGCGTCGGCTGGGGCTACCTGATAGGCCAAATCGTGAGCTGGCTCGAGAAAAACCCGCAGACGGACAGCTCCGTCACGGACATCTGCCCCCTCGTCGGCAACGCCAGCATCCCCGCGCGGAACTATCAGTCCAACGAGAACATACGCCTCATGGCCCAGCAGCTGGGGGCCTCGCCGCACTTCCTCTACCTCCCCGCCCTGCCCGAGAGCGTCGAGGAGAAGGAGGTGCTCTGCTCCACCGAGCTCTACCGCCAGGTCTACCGCGAGTGGGAGGCGCTCGACACCGCCCTCGTGAACATCGGCGACTACCCCTCCAGCCCGGACTTCGCCTCCCTCGTGCGCTACGGCAGCCTGCTGCAGGAGCGCCGCGCCTGCGGGCGGATGCTGGTGTATTATTTCAACGAGGACGGCTACGTGATAGAGTCCGACCAGGACTTCGCCATACAGATACCCATAGACGTCCTCCGGCGCTGCCCGAACATCATCGGCGTCTGCTCCGCAAACACAAGCGCGAAGGCCGTGCGCGGCGCGCTGCGCTCCGGCTTCTTCACGCACATCGTCGCCCGCTCGGACCTCATCGAGGGCGTGCTCGAGATGTAAGTAACATATGTAACCGCCTCCCGGGGCCGTACGGAGCTCCCGGGAGGCGGTTTTTTGTGCTTTTGCGCCAAATCCGGCGTGCCGGGTTTGTTCACTATATGGATTTTGGCTTTGTGTATTGACAGATGTTACTCCGTGTGATAAGCTCAAGTTACCAACGTAACAACAGGAGGCATAAGCCGTGACTAAAGAAGAATTCGCGCGCAGGCTCATAAACGCCTGCGAGGCCGTTACCGCCGCCGAGCAGGAGCTGAGCGACATCGACGCCCGCTTCGGCGACGCCGACCACGGGCTCACGATGAGCAAGATAGCCGGGGCCATATCCGCCGCGGTCGAGGCGTCCGGGGACGGCATACAGTCCATGCTCGACGACGCGGCCATGGCCGTCATGGAGCTCAACGGCGGCAGCGCCGTCCCGCTCTGGAACACCTGGCTGGACGGTATGCAGGAGAACGCGCCCGAGGGCGATGAAATCGGCGTCGACGGCCTCAAGGCCATGTTCGCCGGGGCCTACGATGCGCTCGAGGACATATCCGGCGCCAAGGTGGGCGACAAGACCATGATGGACGCCCTCATACCAGCCGCGGAGGCCATAGCCGCCTACTCGGCCGGGGACGAGGCCGGGCTCTTCGCCGCCGCCGCCGGGGCCGCTGCCGCGGGCGCGGAGAACTCGAAGAACTTCGTATCCAGGTTCGGCCGCGCGAAGAGCTACGGCGAGCAGACCATCGGCACCCCCGACGCGGGCGCCGTGTCCATGGCCTATTTCTTCAAGGGCCTTGCAATGTGAGTATATTTTAATATTGTGCAGGAGGTATGCAACATGAAAATGAAGAAATTCATCAACGCGCCCGAGACCATCACCGACGAGGAGCTCGTCGGCCTCGGCCTCGCCTACCCCGACATTGTGACCGTCGACGGCCATCTCGTCATCAGCAATGACCTCGAGAACGCCGACCGCGTCACCATCGTCACCTACGGCGGCTCCGGCCATGAGCCCGCCCAGGCCGGCTTCGTCGGAAAGGGCATGCTCGACGTCCAGGCCGTCGGCGACATCTTCGCCGCGCCCAACGCGAAGCTCGTCTTCGAGGCCATGAAGCGGGCCGACAAGGGCCACGGCGTGCTGCTCCTCACGCTCAATTACGCCGGCGACCAGCTGGCCGGCAAGCAGGCGATAAAGCTCGCGCAGAAGGCCGGGCTGAACTTCCGCC
The DNA here is from genome assembly GCA_018716005.1 of Candidatus Scatomorpha stercoravium. GTDB lineage: Bacteria > Bacillota > Clostridia > Oscillospirales > Oscillospiraceae > Scatomorpha > Scatomorpha stercoravium. Next base: position 2,426 of record DVKN01000279.1, on the reverse strand, counting down.
AGGTCGTCACCGGCGAGGAGATACAGTACGACCCCAACGGCGAGGACAATAAGCGCGGCCTCGCCGGCGCGGTGGCGCTCTATCACGTGGCTGCCGCGGCCGCCCGCGAGGGCAGGAGCCTCGACGAGGTCGCCGAGATAGCCCAGCGCTACGCCGACAGCATGGCCTCCGTCACCGTGAAGTCCACCGACGCCACCCATCCGCAGAACGGGATGCCCTTCGGCGACCTCGGCGAGACCGATATGATGGAGATAGGCGCCGGCCAGCACGGCGAGGGCGGCGGCGTGCGCGTGCCGATGATGTCCTCCCGCGACACCGTCGCCACCGTGGCCGGGGCGCTCAGCGCCAAGCTCGGCCTCCAGTCCGGCGACAAGGCCTTCGTCATGATAAACGGCTGCGGCGCGACCACCATGATGGAGATGCTCGTGCTCTTCAAGGACACCGTGGAGTTCCTGCGCGATAAGGGCGTCGAGGTCGTGGCCAGCATGGTCGGCGAAATCCTCACCGTGCAGGAGGCCGGCGGCTTCCAGATGAACATCGCGAAGTGGGACGACGAGACGCTCCGCCTCTGGAATACGCCCTGCCACACCCCCGCCTACAGCAAGGAGTAAGCCATGGCCGACAATATAGGCAACAAGGCCGCTCACGACTATCATCTCGACGTCCCCGCGGCGCAGGAGGGCTTCTTCGTAAAGGGCGCTTCCCACTGCGACTTCGGCATGAAGAGCCGCCTCGCGCGCATATTCAACCCCAGGTCCGGCAACACGGTCATGCTCGCCTTCGACCACGGCTATATCATGGGCCCCACGGCCGGCCTCGAGCGCATCGACCTCGTCATCCCGCCGCTCATCCCGCACGTCGACGTGCTCATGGGCACCCGCGGCATCTTCCGCTCCTGCATCCCGCCCGCCGCCCGCGTCGCCAAGTGCGTGCGCATGACCTATGACTCCACCGTGCTCTTCGACGACATGTCGAACGGCGGCGGCTTCGCCTGCGACCTCGAGAACGCCCTGCGCACCGACGCCGACTGCGTCGCGGTGCAGACCTTTATCGGCGCGCCCGGCGAGAGCCGTTCGCTCGAGCTGCTCTGCCGCACGGCCGACGCCGCCACCCGCTACGGCGTGCCCACCCTCGGCGTCGTCGCCGTGGGCAAGGATATGGAGCGCACGGAGCGCTTCTTCCTGCTGGCCACGCGCGTGCTGGCGGAGAACGGCGCGAACATAGTCAAGAGCTATTACTGCGACGGCTTCGAGCGCGTCGCCGCCTCCTGCCCCGTGCCCATCGTCATAGCCGGAGGCAAGAAGCTGCCCGAGCTCGACGCCCTCGAGATGGCCTACAAGGCCATACGCGACGGCGCGCATGGCGTGGACATGGGCCGCAACATCTTCCAGTCCGACTGCCCCGCCGGCATGGCCCAGGCCATAGGCAAGGTGGTCCACGAGGGCTATACGCCCAAGCAGGCCTTCGAGGTCTACGAGGAGGTCAAAAACAGCAAGTAAAGGCGCGAGCGCCTTCATCAGCGAGGGCGTCTACTGCGTGTTAGGCCTGCTCTTCGGCTTCCTGACCATCCTCTTCCGGGGCTGGTACGAGAAAAAATACGTGAATAACTGATTTACAGGAGGAATCACAATGTCCGCTGAGTATATGCACATCGGCATCCCCATCACCAACAAAAAGCCCGGCATGGTCTACAACGAGGGCGCCCGCTTCTGGGTCAGCAATGTGGACGACTACGACTATAAGATAGAGTACCTCAAGTTCGAGGAGGGCACCCCCTTCCCCGAGGCGCTCCACCGCAGCCCCCACGTCGCCTACAAGGTCGACGACCTCCAGAAGTACGTCGACGACGCCGACTCCGTCATCTGCGGCCCCATGCCCGCCAACGACAAAGGCGACACCCTGGCCTTCGTCTGGAAAGGCGGCGCCATCCTGGAGCTCTACCACGAAGCCTGAGCAATCAACAGCCGGCCCCCGCGTTTTAGCGAGGGCCGGCTGCTTTTTATTTTCAGATATTGAACTCCACGGTGGAGAGGATGTTGCGGCAGAGGAAGACGCCCAGCAGGGTTACCAGGGCGTTTACGGCGGCGAGGAGCAGGAGGGCGGTCCATTCGGGGAGGGCGAAGGAGGCGAAGATTGCCGCGGCTATGCCGGGCGCGGCCATGAGGATGAGCACGATGAAGTAGAAGAGGAAGACCAGCGCCTTCACCGTCGTGCCGCCGAAGACTCGCTCCGTGACCAGGTTTCCTGCGATGAAGAGATAGGCGTAGCTGAAGTACGCGGCCGCCGCCGAGGCGATGCTCGCGAGCGGGGCCTCGACGTAGAAGCACATGGGCCCGAAGCTCAGCAGCGCGCTGACGGCGTAGCCCGCCGCGCTCTCGCGAAGGCACCAGAGCAGCTTTTTGGTCGGCGGCTCGGGCACGAGATAT
>DVKN01000278.1 GCA_018716005.1 Candidatus Scatomorpha stercoravium | reverse complement strand
AACGCCTCATAGCCGGCCTTGCGCAGCTCGTCGAGCGTCACGTCCTTGCCCACGTCGACGCCGCACTTGAACTCCACGCCCATCTGACGCAGAACGTCGATCTCGGCCTCCACCACGTCTTTCTCGAGACGGAAGGACGGTATGACGCGCGTGAGCATGCCGCCTACGCGCTCGCCCTTTTCAAACACGGTGACGGGATAGCCCTTGACGGCGAGGTAGTACGCGCAGCTCAGGCCGCTCGGGCCGCCGCCGATGACGGCGATCTTGTTCGTGAAGGGCTTGCCGGTCTGGTTGAGCATCGGCGGGACGTAGCGGGTCTCGGCGTTCAGCTCCTTGTCGGCTATGAACTTCTTGATATCGTCTATCGCGATGGGGTCGTCGATGTCGCCGCGGGTGCAGGCGTCCTCGCAGGCCCGGTTGCATATGCGGCCGCAGACCGCCGGGAACGGGTTCTCCTTCTTTATGAGCTCCAGAGCCTCGAGGTACTTGCCCTGGCTCGCGAGCTTGATGTAGCCCTGCACGGGGATATGCGCGGGACACTCCATCTTGCACGGCGCCGTGCCGGTATCCACGACCAGGGTGCGGTTGGTGCGGTAGTCGACGTTGAAGTGCTTTTCCGTCCAGGGCTGGTCGAAGGGCGTGCGCGTCTCCGGCTCCGGATTGGAGCAGAGCTTGGCGCCCAGCTTGAGCGCGCCCATCTGGCAGTTCTCGACGCACTGTCCGCAGGCGACGCACTTGTCGCGATCCACGCGCGCGACGTAGTTCGTGCGGAGCATATCCGGGTCGTTGAAGTATTCGCCCAGGCGCAGAGCCAGACATGAGCAGCCGCAGCAGTTGCAGATGGCGGTCGGCCCGTCATAGCCCTCGGCCTCGTTTATCTCGTGCACCAGGCCGTTGTCCTCGGCGCGCTTGAGTATCTCCTTGGCCTCCTCCTTGCTGACCAGGCGGTGGCTGCCCTGCTTGGAGAAGAACTTGGCGTTGTCGTTTATGTACATGCACATGTCTTCTTCCAGGTGGCCGCAGCCCTCGCCCATTATGCGCCTTGTGCGGCGGCAGGAGCACGGTCCGACGGAGATGGCCCAGGCGTTGTCTATTATGCGCTCGACCTCGTCATACGGGGCGGCATGGGTGTCGTTTTTGATGGCGCTGCCGACCGGCATGACGCGCATGGGGCCCATGCCCACGGGGAAGTTGGGCACAAGGATCGGCGTGCGGTAGCGGGTGTAGCGCTCGAAGCACTCGGCAATGACCGGGTATTTCTCCACCTGAGACTTGACGGACAGCATGCCCTCCATGATGCCGGGCACCCAAATGGGGTAGTAATACGTCTCCTCGTCGCCGTCATAGACGCAGCGGACTATTCCGCAGTCGGCGAGCTTGTTGACCTGCTCCTGCGCGTACTCGACGCTGACCTTTGCCTTGCGGGCAATCTCCTCGATGTGGCGCGGGCGGCGCACCTTTACGTGCATGCCGACGTCGGCCATCTCGTCGGTGACGACCGGGTCGAGTATCATGTACTCGGGGTCGGTCGGCGTGACGCCGGTGTAGGTCCCGCATTCAAGGCTTATTTTGGTCGCCAGCATGAGTATCTTCTTGCGAAATGCCATTAAATCCCCTCCATTGTCGCAATGTAAAGTGTGCAAAAACCTAAGCCTATTATAACGCCGCGCAGAGCGTTATTCAATTAACAGCTGCGTCAAATCGGAGGGCGGAGATTTGGATATTTTAACGGATATTCTTGGTCTGACCAGGTCTTTCGCCCATGGGATTGACCAAACGCCCCGCGCGTGTTATCATGTTCAGGCAGGAGGTGAGCCGATGCATGAGATAGGCGTGGTGCGCTCCATGCTGCGCACGGTCGAGGACTTCGCCAGGGAAAACGGAATAGACAAGGTCGTCACCATCGTGGTGGAAATCGGCGACCTCTCCATGATTGTGCCCAAGTACGTCGAGGAAATCTACTCCGCCGTCGTCCGGGACACGCCCTTCGAGGGCACCGAGCTCGTCGTCGAGGTCGAGGAGGGCCAGGGCGTCTGCCGGGACTGCCGCCGCGCCTTCCCGATAGTGAAATACGAGGGTTACTGCCCCCGCTGCGGGAAGCGGAACGCGGATATCATAAGCGGCCGCGACTTTATTATTAAGGAGATAGTCGTCCCCTAGGCTCTTCTTTATGCAATCTGCTGCATTTTTGCGCCTAAAATTGGGCCATGTTGTGCAGATTCGCGAATTGACTTTTACACCGCAAAGCGTTATCGTATATGCAACACCAAAAAGGCCCGAGAGCCGGAAAGGAGACAGCAGCCATGATGAACCTCACCAACGTTCGCCGCAATAACGCCGTTGCCGTCTCCAGCCAGGCTCTCAACGTCTTTGAGGGCTTCTTTAGCTACGCCTATTTTTACTTTTACTTTTTTTACCAGACGTTGCTTAGAAGCCTGACAAGACCTGCGGCCTGCTGAAACGGCAGCTACGGCCCCCGCCTTGTAAGGCGGGGGCCGTTTTTTGTTGCATGAAAACGCAAAAGTGGAAAAGGAGAAGAAGAAGATGAAAATGAAGAAACTGCTCTGCATAGCTCTCGCTCTCATCATGGTGCTCGCGCTCGCCGCCTGCGGCGAGTCCGGCACTGAAGAGCCCTCTCTCGCCACGGATCCCGCCGGCGAGGAGACTACGCCCGCCGGCGACGAGACCACTCCCGCCGGGGAGGCCAAGTACGTCGTCGGCATCTGCCAGCTCGCGCCGCACACCGCGCTCGACGCCGCGACCCAGGGTTTCATCGACACCCTCGAGGCCGAGCTCGGCGACGCTGTTGAGATTAAGAACAACAACGCCGGCGGCGACGCCAACAACTGCACCACCATCATCGACGGCTACATCGCCGAGGGCGTCGACCTGATACTCGCGAACGCCACCGGCGCCCTGCAGGCCGCCGCCTCCGCCACCGCCGAGATTCCCGTGCTCGGCACCGCGGTCACGAACTACGCCATCGCCCTCGGCCTCGACGACACGATGGTCGAGGTGCTCGGCAACAACATCTCCGGCACCAGCGACCTCGCCCCGCTCGCCCAGCAGGCCGCGATGGTCCAGGAGCTCTTCCCCGACGCCGCGACCGTCGGCCTCCTCTACTGCTCCGCCGAGCCCAACAGCGTCTATCAGATAGAGGTTGTCAAGGCTGAGCTCGAGGCCCTCGGCTACGCCACCGAGGCCTACGCCTTCACCGACGCGAACGACCTCGCCACCGTCACCCAGACGGCCTGCGACGGCTCCGATGTGCTCTACATCCCCACCGACAACACCGCCGCCAACAACACCGAGGCCATAGCCAACATAGTCATCCCGGCCGGCGTCCCCGTCGTCGCCGGCGAGAGCGGGCTCTGCTCCGGCTGCGGCGTCGCGACCCTCTCGATTGACTACTACGAGCTGGGCCAGATAACCGGCAAGATGGCCGTGCAGATTCTGACCGGCGAGGCCGACGTCTCCGAGATGGCCATCGGCTACGACGAGACCGTCACCAAGATGTACAACGCCGCCAACTGCGAGGCCCTCGGCATCACGGTCCCCGAGGACTACGAAGCCATCGCCTGAGAAAACAATAAAGACGCTCCGGGGGAGGCCGCGAACCTCCCCCTCGGGAGCGAAATCGGAGGATAGTCAATCAACATGGAATTCCTGCAAGCAATGATAAACTCCCTGCCCGGCGTCGCCGGCCAGGGGCTGATTTGGGGCCTGATGGCCATGGGCGTATACATCACCTTCCGCATCCTCGACGTGGCCGACCTCACGGTCGACGGAACGCTCGGCTTCGGCGGCGCGGTGTGCGTCCTGCTAACACTCAACGGCGTGAACGTCTGGCTGGCAACGCTTATCGCGATGCTCGCCGGTATGCTCGCCGGGCTGGTCACCGGCCTCTTCCACACGAAATGCGGAATTCCGGCCATCCTCGCCGGCATCCTCACACAGCTCGCGCTCTACTCGATAAACCTGCGCGTCATGGGCTGGGGCACCACCGCCGGCACCCAGGCGACGCTCGCCATAAGCGTCGACAAGTACGACCTTATCCTCTCGAGCCGCTATGTGCGCGACCTCGGGGAGAACATCTGGCAGAACCCCATTATTATAATGATACCCGTCACCATCGCGGTTGTCGCCGTACTCTGGTGGTACTTCAAGACCGAGCACGGCAGCGCGCTGCGGGCCACCGGCGCCAACATCCAGATGGCCCGGGCCCAGGGTATCAACACCTCCACCTCCACCGTCGTGGGCCTCATGATTTCCAACGGCATGGTCGGCCTCGCTGGCGGGCTGCTCGCGCAGTACCAGGGCAGCAGCTCCGTGGACATGGGCCGCGGCGCGATAGTGATCGGCCTCGCCGCCGTCATAATCGGCGAGGGCCTCCTCAGGGGCCACGGCAAGGTCCTGACCGGCCTCGTAGGCTGCACCGTCGGCTCTATCATATACTACCTCGTAATGCAGATTGTACTGAGGCTGGGCCTCGGCACTAACGACCTCAAGCTCTTCACCGCACTCATCGTCGCGCTCTTCCTCGCCGTCCCCTACTGGAAGGGCAAAGCCGCCGCCGCGCGCAAGCGCTCCGCCACTCTCAAGGAGGATAAGAACAATGCTCGAGCTTAACAACGTCTCCAAGACCTTCAATCCCGGCACCATCAATGCCAAGACCGCCCTGCGCGGCCTCAATCTCAAGCTCAACGACGGCGACTTTGTTACTGTTATCGGCGGCAACGGCGCGGGCAAGAGCACGATGCTCAACGCCATCGCGGGCGTCTTCGATATCGACGGCGGCTCCATCGTCATCGACGGCGAGGACATCACCCGCCGCAGCGAGCACAAGCGCGCCGCCTTCATCGGCCGCGTCTTCCAGGACCCCATGATGGGCACCGCCCCGACTATGACGATTGAGGAGAACCTCGCCCTCGCCGCCCGCCGCGGCCGGCGGCGCACCCTCGCCTGGGGCATCAGGAAGGCCGAGCGCAGCGAATTCCGCGACCGCCTCGCCTCCCTCGGCCTCGGCCTCGAGGACCGCATGACCACCCGCGCGGGCCTGCTCTCCGGCGGCCAGCGCCAGGCCCTCACCCTGCTCATGGCCAGCCTCGTGAAGCCGCGCCTGCTGCTCCTCGACGAGCACACCGCCGCCCTCGACCCGGCTACCGCCGGGCGCGTCCTCGAGCTCAGCGACGAGATAGTCAGCGAGGACCACCTCACCACCCTCATGGTCACGCACAATATGCGCGACGCCATCGAGCACGGCAACCGCCTCATCATGATGAACGAGGGCCGCATAGTCCTCGACATCGCCGGCGAGGAGAAGAAGCGCCTCACCGTCGACAGCCTGCTCGCCAAGTTCTCCCGCGCCGCCGGCGAAGACATGGTCACCGACCGCGTCCTGATTGGCGCGTAAGGACTCCAAGGGGGACTTCGTCCCCCCTGGATACGCGGCCATGGGCCGCGACGCCTCTTATATCTTCGGTAATTCTACACCCTTGCCATTCATGGGGTGAGGGTGTATTTTTACGCTCAAAATCCAGCAAAAGCACACAGGAGGAACCCAAAATGCACAAGAAACTGCTCTCCGCCGCTCTTGCGGCCAGTCTGACGCTCACGCTTGCCGCCTGCGGCACATCCGACGAGGGAAGCGGCGACGACGCCGTCGACGGCTATACCGTCGGCATCTGCGAACAGATGGAACACGTCTCCCTCAGCGAGGCCACGCGCGGCTTTAAGGACGCGCTCGTCGAGATTTTCGGCGAGGACGGCATCTCGTTTTCTGAGGGCAACGCGCTCGGAGAGCAGACCAGCTGCTCCACTATAATAGACGGCTTCGTGGCCGAGGGCGTCGACCTCATACTCGCCAACGCCACCTATCCGCTCCAGGCCGCCGCCAGCGCCACCGCCGACATCCCCGTGCTCGGCACCTCCGTCACCGACTACGCCACCGCGCTCGACCTCGGGGACTTCGACGGCACCATCGGCACCAACGTCTCCGGCACCAGCGACCTCGTCCCTCTCGAGGACCAGGCCAAGCTCATCGCCGAGCTCTTCCCCGACGCCGAAACCGTCGGCCTCCTCTACTGCTCCGGCGAGCCGAACAGCGTCTACCAGATTGAGACCGTCCGCGGCTACCTCGAGGACATGGGCTACGCCTGCGAGGCCTACGCCTTCACCGACGTGAACGACCTCAGCTCCGTCACCCAGACCGCCTGCGACGCCTCCGACGTCCTCTACATCCCTACCGACAACACCGTCGCGGCCAACACCGAGACCGTCGCCAACGTCGTCATCCCCGCCGGCGTGCCCGTCGTGGGCGGCGACCCGGGCATCTGCTCCGGCTGCGGCGTCGCGACCGTCACCATCGACTACTATGAGCTCGGCCGCCTCACCGGCGAGCTCGCCGCCCAGATACTCAAGGGCGAGACCGATATCTCCACCCTCCCCATCCAGTACCTCGAGCCCCTCAAGGTCTACAACGCCGCCAACTGCGAGACCCTCGGCGTCACCGTTCCCGAGGGCTACAGCCCGGTCGAATAACACGCTGCGGGACGGCCCCTCCGGCCGTCCCGCTTTTTTGCGCCGTCCGCCGCGCGATAGTTTAAATTATTGAATTATTGCGCAATAATCAACAATTCCAGTTGACTATATCGCCCGCGGGCAGTATAATAATGACAAGAAGTTTGTCAGTAAATTCGCATACCGGCCAGCTTCGGCAAGATTTCCGGCTCCGCCGGCTTTTTTGCTATCAGGGGGTAATTTGGTTTGACCACATTCTGATTAAACAGGGGGGATAATTCTTGCGAGACCTGAAGCACATGATTGAGTTCGAGGAGCTCCTGCGCTCTGCCAACAACGAAATGGTCAAGGCAGCCTGCGCCGAGGGGCGGCTCGCGCTCGCCTACAACTGCTCGCACATTCCGGAGGTGCTGCTCGACGTGCCCGGCTGCTTCGGCGTGCGGCTGCGCGCGCCCGGCTGCGTGAGCCCGGACATGGCGACGTACTACATGACGAACCGCTCCTGCCCCTATTCCAAGAGCATACTTGAGCGGGCCTT
>DVKN01000277.1 GCA_018716005.1 Candidatus Scatomorpha stercoravium | reverse complement strand
TCGGTGTAGGTCTTGAGGCCCTCGTTGAACTGCCCGTACTGGCTCGCGAGCTCCGCCATGCCGGTCTGGAGCTCCGTGATGGCCGAGGTGTCGATATCCGTCATGGAGCTCAGCCCGACGGAGACCTGGTTGGCGATGAGCATGATGGCGTCAACAATTTGTCTCAAGCCGCTGGACAGGCTGGTAATCATAGTGGGCAGGCTGCCCAATTGCTGATTTAGAGCTTCAAATTCATTTACAAGGGACATATAAGCGGTCATTGCGTCTTTTGTCGTACAATACATGGCAAGAGTCTGCATGGCGGCCGTAATTCCGCTGGTGTCAGGGGTTGCAGAAGAGGCCATCCCGTCAATCATGCTCGCAATGCTCTCCAGATTCACCGCTATCTCCGTGAGGCCGGCGGGGAGGGCTTCAAGGGCGCTGAGGTCGCCGGTCATGCTCGAGAGGTCGAAGCCCTGCAGGCCGCTCGAAATCTGGTTGAGGGCGTCGGCTATCTGGTCGCTGGCGTCGGTGAGGGTGGGGCCGTTGTCCGCGAGGGTGTCCGCGCCGTCGGAGAGCTGCCCGGCCGCGCCGGCGAGGGCGCTGATGCCGTCGGAGAGCTGGGTGAGGCCGTCGGTTATCATGTCGACCTCCTCCATGTCGCCCATCATGCTCGCCGCGGAGTAGGGCACGCCGGCGATGGTGAAGCCGGCCATGGTGAAGTCCTTAATCTCGGCGCTGAAGCCGACGTCGCCCTCCGCCCCGGGCAGGACGACGAAGGTGATGGTCTTGTCGCTGCCGGCGAGGGCTATGGTGCCGTTGCGGGCGGTTATCTCGTCAGCCGCCTCGCCGGGCAGGGTGACGGAAATCTGGAGCATATAGTTGTCGGTGAAGTAGCTGTCGAAGCCGCTGTTCGTGGAGGTATGTATGTCCACGGTGAGCGAGCCGCTCGCGCCGCCGAGGTCGTCGGGGTCAATCTCCGCGCCGTCGAGGGTGTAGCTTATCTGGATGTCCCAGGGCATGAGCGCCTTGCGGAGCTTGCCCTGATAGTAGTAGCGCCCGGCCTCGGCCGCGTCGATGGTGACGGTGCCGTTCTTGTACTCAATCGGGCTCGTGTCGGTGAGGTTCTCGACCTCGGTGTACTGGCCGTGGTGGACTATCTCGCCGGGCTCCCCGGCCGTGACGGCCACGACGGCGTAGGCGCTGCGCGCCCTGCCGCGGTTGTCTAGCCTGCCGTAGATGACCTCCTCCGCGCCCTCGGGAGGGGCGGCCTCCTCCTCTTCCGGGGCGGGGCTCTCGCTGGGGGCCGGGGATTCAGCCGCGAAGGCGAAGGTGCCGAAGAGCATGGCGCAGCAGAGGAAGAGCGCCATCAGGGCGGAGAATTTGCGTTTCATTGGGTAGTGACCTCCTTGTCGGGCTTTTTCAGGAATCCGGCCTTATAGGTGAGCCGGGCGGTGAGCGGGTCGAAGAGCATGAGCAGCGCGGGCAGGGCCAGGACGACCATGGCCATGCTCAGGAGCGTACCTCGCGCGAGCAGGATGCCGAGCTCGGCGACGACCTCGAGCGAGCTCTCGAAGCCGAGGCAGAAGCCCGCGGCCGAGAGGATGAGGCCGCTCGTGAGGACGCTCTCGAAGTTCGTGGAGAGCGTGCCCTGCACGGCGAGGCGCTTGTTCATCGTGCGCCGGTTCGCGAGGTAGCCGTTCGTCATGAGTATCGCGTAGTCTATCGTCGCGCCGAGCTGCACGGTGTTTATGACGAGGTAGCCGATATAGACGAGGGGCATATCCGTGAAATAGGGCACGGCGAGGTTTATCCAGATGGCCGTCTCTATGACGAAGAGCAGCACGAAGGGCAGCGTCAGGCTCTTGAAGGTGACGAGCAGCGTGAGGAAGATGAAGCCTATCGCTATCCAGTTGACGAGCGTGGAGTCCGCCGTGACGACGTCGCGCATATCGTAGAGGTTCGCGCTCTGGCCGCAGACCCAGCTCTCGGAATAATACTTATCCGCCGCGGCGCGCACCTGCTCGACGACGGCGAAGGCCTCGTCTCCCTCCTCCGCGGTGTCGGTGTAGAGGATTATGCGGGCGTAATTGTCCGAGTAGAACTGCGAGACTATGCTCTCGTCCAGGAAGCCCTCCGGCACGGCGCCGACCGTGCCCGCGTAGCTCAGCACGCTCGTGACGTGGTCTATCCCCGCGAGCTCCCCGGCGAGCTTCGCCTCCGCGCCGGGGTCGCCGCGCGGGATGAGGATGACGAGGTTGTTGCTCACGCCGAAGGTCTCGTTTATTATCTCCGTGTCGCGGCCGTAGTCCGTGCGCGTGTCGGGCTCGCCGTTGCCGTAGAGGAAGTCCGCCCTCGTCTGCGCGAGGTAGCAGGGCAGGACCATGAGCAGCACGAGTATGAGCGCCGGTATCCTGATGGCGACGAAGACCTTGCCCAGGCGCTTGCCCGGGTGGATTATGGGCTTGTGCGTGCTCCTGTCGAGCCACTTCACGCAGGCGAGCGAGAGCGCCGGCAGGAAGACCATGACGGAGACGTAGCTGAGCACGATGCCCTTCACGAGGTTGACGCCGAGGTCGGAGCCTATGCCGAAGCGCATGAACATGAGCGCCATGAAGCCGAAGAGCGTCGTCGCGGCGCTGGCCGCTATCGAGGAAAAGCTCTCCTTTATCGCGAGGCGCATGGCCTCCTCGCTCGTCGGCACCTCCTCGCGGTGGCGGCCGAAGCTGTTGAGCAGGAAGATAGCGTAGTCGAGCGAGACGGCGAGCTGCATGATGGGGCTGACGCTCTGCGTGACGAAGCTAATCTCGCCGAAGAAGACGTTCGTACCCATGTTTATGAGCACGGCGACGCCTATCGTGAGCAGGAAGAGTATCGGGCTTATCCAGCTCGTCGTCGTGAGGAGCAGCAGGATTATGATTATGGGCACGAGCACGAGCGCCGCGCCCACGACCTCGCTGACGACGAGGTTCTGCATGCTCGCGGTGCTGGCCGCGTTGCCGCCTATGGCGGCCCTGTCGTCCGTGAGGGCGTAGATGGCCTTCACGGCCTCGCTCTCCATGCCCTCGTCTATCGTGACGTCGTACATCGCCGTCCCATCGCGCCAGTACTGCTCTACGGTGGCCTCGTCCATGAGCTCTACCGGCGTCGAGAGGTCCTCCACGTCGTCGAGCCACATCACCGCCGAGACGCCGGGCAGCTCCAGGAGCTCACGCTTGAGCTCTGCGGCCGAGGTCAGCGTCAGCTCCGGCACCATGACGCGCGTGTTGGGCACGCCCGAGCCGAATTCGGCGTACATGAGGTCGAGCGCGACCGTGCTCTCCGAGTCCTCCGGCAGGTAATCCGTGAGGTCGTAGTTCACCTGCACGCCCAGCACGAGCACGGCCGAGATTATCATTGCAATGAGAAATACCGCGATGACCAGCTTCTTGTGCCTGGTTATCCCCCTGGTCAATGCGTCCATAGGCAGCCCCTCCATGCGCGGATATAATCAACACAGCGTTGACTTACTTTCACTTTTATAGTATATTGACAATGTGCCAATGAGGCAAGAGGCAGTTTGAGCAAATTTGAAAAATCATCAACGTTTTTCACTGAAACGTTGGGCAACTCACAGAAAATTCACGCTTGGGCCGAAAGGAGTCCGCCATGCCGGGCAGGAAGCAGGACGCGCGCGTGCGCTATACGAAGATGGTCGTGAAGGAGAGCCTTATGGAGCTCCTGCGCGTAAAGCCCGTCGCCAAGGTGACGGTGACCGAGATATGCGAGCGCGCGGGCATAAACCGCGCGACCTTCTACGCGCATTACTCCGACCCCACCGACCTCCTGCACAGCATCGAGACGGAGCTCATCGAGGGCATCACGGAGCGCGTGGCCCCGGCCCTGTCGGCGACGGGCGCGGGCCTGCGCGAGGCGCTCATCGGGATATTCGACTACGTCAAGGCCAACGCCGAGACCTGCCGCGTCCTCCTCTCCGACTCGGGGGACACGGGCTTCCAGAGCCAGATAGTGCGCGTCGTCGAGGAGCAGTACGTCGAGTATTACCGCGCCTCCTCCCCCGGCGCGGCGGCCGACGCCGAGTACGTGTACACCTATATAGCCCTCGGCAGCGTCGGCGTAATCCGCCGCTGGCTGAACGAGGGAATGCAGAAGCCCAGCGCCGAGATAGCCGACCTAATCATAACCCTCTCCTCCGCCGGGCTGAAGACGAGGTAAATACAGCAAAATATCAGCGCGCGGGTTTCGGCCCGCGCGTTTTGGTTATACTCCCCGCAGAGACTTTATTTTTGCGAGGTACATAGGCATGAGGCACGGAAGGCTTTTTGTTATCGAGGCGGCGGGGCTGGCGGCGCTCACTTTGGCGCTGATGCTCGGGACCTGGGCGGCGGCGGCCGGGGCGGGGATTTCCTCGGCACTGGTGCGGCTGCACGTCGTCGCCGTCTCGGATTCCGAGGCGGAGCAGGCGGTGAAGCTCGAGGTGCGCGACGCGGTGCTCGGGTATCTCTCGCCCGTGCTCGCGGACGCGGGCAGCCCCGCCGAGGCGCGGGAGCTGATAGCCGGGCATCTCGAGGGCGTGGCGGACGCGGCGCTCACGGCCGCCGGAGGGCGGGCCGTGCACGTGGAGCTCGGCGGCGAATACTACCCAACGCGGGACTACGGCTCCTTCTCCCTCCCCGCCGGGCGCTATATGTCCCTGCGCGTCACCCTCGGCGAGGGGCGCGGGCACAACTGGTGGTGCGTGGTCTTCCCCCCGCTCTGCCTCACGGCGGCGGAGGGCGCCGAGGCCGCGTCCGCCATCGGCGCGGGCGGCGGCATTATCGCCGAGGACGGCGCGGGGACGGTCTTCCGCTTCCGCCTCGTCGAGCTCTGGGGCGAGCTCCGGGCCTGGCTGGGCCTCTGATGCGTCCTCCGCTCGCGTACAATTGTACACATTCTACAAACACACGCCTTTTCCGGGGCCGGAATTGTGTTTGTCAAAGCCGGGGGCAAATGGTATAATGATTTCACGCGCACCGCGCGGGAATACTTATTGCCTGGGGGGCCCTGTAATGGATTTTAAGCACCTTCGAAACGAAGATGAAGAGATATTTGCCGTCATGCAGTGCGAGCTGCAGCGCCAGCGCGACCATATCGAGCTCATCGCGAGCGAGAACTTCACCTCGCCGGCGGTGATGGAGGCCGTGGGCAGCCACCTCACCAACAAGTACGCCGAGGGCTATCCCGGCAGGCGCTTCTACGGCGGCTGCGAGCACGTGGACGTCGTCGAGGACATAGCCCGCCAGAGGGCCTGCGAGCTCTTCGGGGCCGAGCACGCGAACGTGCAGCCCCACGCCGGCAGCCAGGCGAACGTCGCCGTATACCTCGCGCTGTGCAAACCCGGCGACGTCATAATGGGCATGGACCTCGCCTGCGGCGGCCACCTCACCCACGGCGCGAAGGCGAGCATTACCGGCAAGTACTTCGACGTGCACGGCTACGGCGTGGACAAGGACACGGAGCTCATCGACTACGACGAGATGGAGCGCATGGCGAAGGAGCTCCGGCCGAAGATGATAATATCCGGCGCGAGCGCCTACTCGCGCATAATAGACTGGAAGCGCATACGCGAGATATGCGACGAGGTAGGGGCGTATATGTTCGTGGACATGGCGCACATAGGCGGCCTCGTGGCCGCGGGCGTACACCCCTCGCCCGTGCCCTACGCGGACGTCGTCACCACGACGACGCACAAGACACTGCGCGGCCCGCGCGGCGCGCTCATCCTCTGCAAGGAGGCCCTCGCGAAGAAGATAGACTCCGCCGTCTTCCCCGGCAGCCAGGGCGGCCCGCTCATGCACATCATCGCCGCGAAGGCCGTCTGCTTCAGGGAGGCCATGAGCGCGGAGTTCATAGAGTACCAGAAGCAGGTCGTGAAGAACGCCGCCGCCCTCGCGGACACGCTCAAGGCCGGCGGGATGCGCCTCGTCTCCGGCGGGACGGACAACCACCTGCTCCTCGCGGACGTCATGAGCCTCGGCGCGACGGGCCGGGACGTGCAGGAGCTGCTCGACCGCGCGCACATCACCGCGAACAAGAACGCGATACCCTACGACACCCAGCCGCCCCATCTCGCGAGCGGCGTGCGCTTCGGCTCCCCCGCGGCCACGACCCGCGGCATGAAGGAGCCCGAGATGCATCGCATAGGCGAATTCATACTGCGCCTCACCCGCGAGGGCGAGGACGCCGTCGCCGGCGTGCGCGAAGAGGTGCTGGAGCTGTGCGAGCGCTTCCCGCTCTATGACGGCGTGATATGAGCCGGCGCATACTGGTGGTGGAGGACGACCCCGTCATAGCCCAGGCCGTGGCGGCGCACATAGGCTCCTGGGGCTGCGAGGTGCGCGTGGCGGAGGATTTCTCCGACGTCATGGGCGAGTTCAACGCCTTCAATCCCCAGCTCGTGCTGCTGGACATCTCCCTGCCCTATTTTAACGGCTACCACTGGTGCAGCGAGATACGCAAGGTCTCCCGCGTGCCGGTCATGTTCATCTCCAGCGCCTCGGACGCCATGAACATCGTCATGGCCATGAACATGGGCGCGGACGACTTCATCGCCAAGCCCTTCGACCTCTCCGTCCTCACCGCCAAGGTGCAGGCGCTGCTGCGCCGGGCCTATGACTTCGGCGGCGAGGCGAACATACTGCGCGCGCACGGCGCGGCGCTCGACCTTGCGGCCGGGACGCTCGAGTATAACGGCGAGCGCATAGACCTCACGAAGAACGAGCTGCGCATCATGCAGGCGCTCATGGAGAAGCGCGGCAGCGTCGTCTCGCGCGACGAGCTCATGATGCGCCTCTGGCAGACGGACAGCTTCGTGGACGAGAACACCCTCACCGTGAACGTCGCCCGGCTCCGCAAGAAGCTCGAGAACGCCGGGGCCGCGGAGCTCATCCGCACGAAGAAGGGGCTCGGCTATATAATAGAGGCCTGATACGCAGAGGCCCCGCCGGAGTGGCGGGGCCTCTTTTTCCGCCGCGCGCTAGATAATTTTACACAGACGTGTTATAATGGCTCGTATCCACCCGTAAGGAGGCCGCCATGCCGGCATATTACACACATCACCGCTTCGGCGCGGACTGCCTGGAGGTCATGCCGGAGCCCCTGCGCGCCCTCGCCGCGGGCCGCCGCGAGCTCTATGAGATAGGCCTGCACGGGCCGGACGTGCTCTTTTACCACTCGGCGCCCATACCCGGCCGCGTCTCTGCCCTGGGCAGCGCGCTGCACCGCGGGAGCGGGGCGGATTTCTTCGCCCGCGCGCGGCTCGTCTGGAATACGCGCCCCGAGAGGGACGCCATGGCCGCGTACCTTCTGGGCTTCCTCTGCCACTTCCTGCTCGACTCCGCCTGCCACGCGCGCGTAAACGCCGCCGCAGGGGAGCACAACCGCGTGGAGGCGGTATGGGACGCCGCGATAATGCGCCGCGAGGGGCTCAGGCCGAGCCGCGTGCTCCGGGGCGCGGAGATAGTCCCCTCGGAGTTAAACGCGCTCATCACGGCGCCCTTCTTCGGCCTGGACGGCCGTACGATGCTGCGCTGCCTGCGCGGGCAGGTGCGGACGCTCCGGCTGCTGTACTCGCCGCGCGGGGTGAAAAAGCGCCTCCTGCGCGGGGCCATACGCGCGCTGCGCATACCCGGGGGCTTCGACGGGCTCTTCATAGACGACGCCCTGCCGCCCGCGCTCGAGGGGGACATAGCCGCGCTCGACGCGCTCTACGCCGCGGCGCTCGCTGAATATCCGGCGATGGCGGAGGCGCTCTCCGCCTATCTCGCCGGGGAAGGGGAACTGCCCGAACGCTTCGGGCGCACATTCGACTAGACTGAGGGGGAAAACCATGCTCGCCAAACTCAAAGCCAAGCTCTCGCCCACAGAGCTCGCGTGGGTGCTCTACGACGTCGGCAACTCGGCCTTCACCATGCTCTCCTGCTCGCTCATACCCATATGGTTCAAGACCCTGGCCGCGGGACACCTCAGCTCCGACGATGCCACGGCCACCTGGGCGCTGGGCGTGTCGCTGGTGACGGTCATCGTCGCGCTCATGGGCCCGGTCTGCGGCGCGCTCAGCGACAGGCGGGACATGAAGCTCATATTCTTCCGCACGAGCGTCTTCATAGGCGTGGCGTGCTGCATAATCACCGGCCTCGCCGCGAGCTGGCTCATGTTCCTCGCCGTCTTCATACTCAGCAAGATAGCCTACTCCTGCTCGCTCACCTTCTACGACTCCATGCTGGGCGACGTCACGGAGGAGGCGCGCATGGACGAGGTCTCGAGCTACGGCTATGCCTGGGGCTACATAGGCTCGTGCATCCCCTTTGTCGCCGCCCTCGTCTTCTACATCCTCGGGCCCGACATGCTCGGGCTCATATCCGGCTTCCTCTCGCGGCTCCTGGGCTGCGCCGTCACCGCGCTCTGGTGGCTCGCCGTCACGCTCCCGCTCCTGCGCCGGTATAGGCAGCGCAACTATACGGAGCCCGTCCCCCACGCCGTCGCGGCCGCCTTCAAAAAGCTCGGCCGCACGATAAAGCGCATAGCCACCGAGGACAAGAAGGTCGGCTGGTTCCTCCTCGCCTTCTTCCTCTACATAGACGGCGTCGGCACTATAATCGACAACTGCATCAACATCGGCACCGACCTCGGGCTCGACACCGTGGGCCAGGTGGTCGTGCTGCTTGCGACGCAGGTCGTGGCCTGGATTTTCTCCCTCGTCTTCGCGCGGCTCTCGCGCAAATACTCCACCGTGCGGCTGCTGGGCGTGTGCATCATCGGCTACTTCCTCGTCTGCCTCTACGCCTTTACGCTCAGGAGCATGGTGCAGTTCGGCATCATGGCCTTCGGCGTGGGCATGTTCCAGGGCTCCATACAGTCGCTCTCCCGCAGCTACTTCACGAAGATTATCCCGCCCGAGAACTCCGGCGAGTACTTCGGCATCTACGACATCTTCTCCAAGGGCGCGAGCTTCATCGGCTCGGCCGTGATAGCCGCCGTAAAATTCGCCGGCGGCACGATAAACATAGCCGTCGGCCTGATGGCCGTCTTCTTCGCCGCCGGCTGGCTCCTGCTGAAAATAGCCGATAAGCAGCCGGGAAGAAGATAGACATATTTGTTGACATATTTCTCGTCATTGCATATAATATAGGCGGAAGGAGCGTGATACCATGCTTGGGCAGATCCCTGCCGGCGAACTCATGAACTCCATGGTGCCCATTACCCGCTTCAACAAGGGCGAGGCCAGCCGCATATTTGACGAGGTGGCCGCCGGGGGCACTAAAATTGTCGTAAAGAACAACAAGCCCGCCTGCGTGCTCATGAGCCCGGAGCAGTATACCGAGCTGATGGAGCTGCTGAGCGACTACATCCTGCTCGACGAGGCGAAGCGGCGTATGTCCGGCTTTGACGGCGAGGGGCTCGCCTCTCAGGAGGAGGTCATGCGCGGCTTCGGCATAACGCAGGCCGACCTGGACGCCGTCGACGTGGAGCTGGAGTGAGCCATGCCCTGGGAAGTAGAGTATATCCCGGCGGCGCAGCGCGACCTGGGCAAGCTGGACGGCCACACCCGCAGGCTCATCCTCAAGGCCGTCGCGAAGACCGCGGAACGGCCCCTTCCGCCGCCCGACGGTATAGGTAAGCCGCTTGGCAGCGTGGGCGGGACGAATCTGAGCGGCTGCTATAAGATAAAGCTCCGCGGCCTCGGCTACCGGGTGGTGTACACGCTCATCAGGGAAAAGGAGCGTATGCGCGTCATAGTCATCTCCGTACGCAGCGACAACGAGGTCTACATCGAGGCCGCGCGGCGGCTCCGCGGGGCTAAGTGAGCACGGGGCTGCGCTTATCCCTCCACAAATGCGGAAATTCATGATATAATATGGCCGGCAGAGCCGGCCATATTGTTTTTTCGCCCGGCCGGGGCGCTTATCAAGTGAGGTTTTGGCCATGTTCCTTCAATACCTGAAATCCAGGGCGCGGGTTATGCTCCTCTTTCTTGCCTTCGCGCTCATATTTGCGCTCGTGTTCTCGCTCTACGAGCTGCCGGCGGAGGCGGTGCTGTACGCCTCGCTGCTGTGCGCGGCGCTGGGCGGGGGCGCGCTCTCCTGCGGCTATGCGCGCTGGCGGAGATACTGCCGGGCGCTCGAGCGCATCGGGAGCTCGCGGGCCGTATCGCTCGAGGCCCTGCCCGAGGGCGGGGATATGCGCGACTCGCTCTGGCGCGCGCTCGCGGAGCGGCTGGGCGCGGAATGCCGCCGCCTGGACGCGGAGTCCGACGCCGCGAGGCGCGACGCCGGGGACTATTACGCGCTCTGGGCGCACCAGATAAAGACGCCCATCGCCGCGATGCGCCTCCTTTTGCAGCAGCCCGGGGACATAGACCGCGGCGCGCTCATGGCGGAGCTCTTCCGCGTGGAGCAGTACGTCGAGATGGTGCTCGGCTACCAGCGGCTGGGCGGGGATGCGAACGACCTCGTCTTCCGGCGGCGCAGCCTGGACGCGATAGTCCGCGGCTGCCTGAGGAAATACGCGCGGCTCTTCATCATAAAGAAGCTCCCGCTCGACTTCGCCGAGACGGGCCTCACCGTGCTCACGGACGAGAAGTGGCTCGCCTTCATGATAGAGCAGCTGCTCTCCAACGCGCTCAAGTACACCTCCCGCGGCTCCATACGCATCTACGCCGAGGGCCGCGCGCTCGTGATTGAGGACACGGGCATAGGCATCGCCCCGGAGGACCTCCCGCGCCTCGGCGAGCGCGGCTACACCGGCTGCAACGGCCGCGAGGACAAGAAGTCCACCGGCCTCGGCCTATACCTCTGCCGCCGCATCTGCGCCATGCTCGGCCATGAGCTGCGGATTGAATCGACCCCCGGCTCCGGCACCCGGGCCATAATAGCCTTCGGCAGCGACTCCGCAATCTACGAATAGCGGGCCGAGTGCCTCGGCTCCCAATGCGAGACTTCGCGTTGGGCAATAACTTTAAACTTGCCGCCCGGTGACGTTACCGAGCGGCAAGTTTCGCCCACATGGAACGTACGTGACGCATTGGGAGCGGGCACTACCCGCCCGCCCGGTGACGATACCGGGCGGCTTTTCCTGCGTATGGGGTGTGGATATGCTGTGACCCATAGCTCCCCTTCGGAAGGGGAGCTGTCAGCGCAGCTGACTGAGGGGTCGAACGTCGCCATTTGCGGCATCGTCGGCTCTGCTTGAAATATAGGTAACCGCAAGTGGCGACGGAAGGGTCGTCGAGGACGCCGACCCCTACGGTTGGGTGCGTGACGGACGTTTCAGCAACCATCCGGCCCCGTCGCGAATGGCGGCGTAATGGCGCACCGGGGACGGTGCGCCCTACAGGGGTGGGTGCGTGTCCGACGCAAGGGAGGGCGGGGACGCCCTCCCCTACATCATGCTCGCGCCCAATACGTCGGACTCGCCGCCCGGTAACGTCACCGGGCGGCTAACGCTGCCCGCCCGCCCAACGTGAAATCTCGCTCTGTCAGCGGCGGCGCGCCGCTTTTTGTCTCTATAATGCACAAAATCTTCTTCCGGCGGGGTTGGGACGGCATATTCTCTTGATTTTTTCATAATTTTAGTGTAGAGTAAGCAGTTGTCTGTCCACAGATAGGAGGAACGCGGCTTGAGCGAACCCAGAAAGCAGAATTACCTCCACGGCGCGGCGATACTCGCCTTCGGCGTCGTGATTATGAAGATACTCGGCGCCATCTACAAGATACCCCTCGGCAACATCCTCGGCGACGAGGGCTACACGCACTTCCTCGTGGCCTACAATATCTACAGCGTCTTCCTCACGTTGGCCACGGCGGGGCTGCCCGTCGCGCTCTCGCGGCTCATCGCGGAGGCGAACACGATGGACCGGCCCAACCAGGTGCGGCGGATATTCTCCGTTGCCTGGTGGACCTTCTTCGTCATAGGCGTCGTGTGCACGCTCATAATGGCCCTCTTCCCCAACGCGCTCGCGGACTCGCTGAACGACCCCGAGGCGAGGCTGAGCATACTGGCTCTGAGTCCCGCGGTGCTGCTCGTCTGCCTCACCAGCGCCTACCGCGGCTACTGCCAGGGCCATGAGAACATGACCCCCACCACGGTCGGCCAGGTGCTCGAGGTGCTCGCGAAGGTCGCAGCCGGGCTTGCGCTCGCATGGTATCTCGTCCGCGCGGGGCACAGCCTGCCCACGGCCTCGGCGGGCGCCATCTTCGGCGTCACGGTCGGCTCGCTCGCTGCGCTGGGCTATATGTTCTTCTGCAAGCGCCGCCTCTACGGCTCCGGCCGCGCGGGCACGGACATTCCCGAGCCCCGCTCCTGCGTGCTCAGGACGCTCCTGCGCGTCGCGATACCGATAACCCTCGGCTCGAGCGTGCTCTCGCTCATAAACCTCATAGATTCCGGCCTCTGCATGGGCCGCCTCCAGGACGCGGCGGGCTTCAGCTATCAGGAGGCCAAGGTGCTCTACGGCGTCTACGGCAAGGCGCAGACGCTCTACAACCTGCCCGCGAGCTTCATCACCCCGCTGACCATCTCCGTCGTCCCGGCGATATCCGCCGCCATGGCCCTTCGCCACAGGCACGACGCGAGCCGCATAGCGGAGAACTCGCTGCGCATAGCCGTCGTCCTCGCCCTGCCCATGGGCGTGGGCCTGAGCGTCCTCGCGACGCCCATCATGGACACCGTCTACCCCGGCAGCCACGCAAACGGCGGCGAGCTCCTCGCAATCATGGGCGCGGCCAGCTTCTTCGTCTGCATGGCGCTCATGATGAACGCGATACTCCAAGCCGGGGGCAACGAGAAGTACCCGATATACTCCATGGTCGCCGGCGGCATAGTCAAGGTCGCCGTCAACTGGGTGCTTGTGGCGGAACCGGAGATAAACATCCTCGGCGCGCCCGTCGGGACGCTCTGCTGCTACGCCGTCATGTGCTGCATGGACTTCTATTTCCTCTGCCGGCACCTGCCCGAGAGGCCGAGCCTCGCGCGCATCATCGTCCGCCCGGCCATAGCCAGCGCCGTCATGGGCGCGGCCGCCTGGGGCGTATACGGCCTCGGCACGCTCGCGCTGGGCACGGGCCGCATGGGCGTCGCGCTCTCCATGCTCTGCGCCATAGGCGCGGCCGTAATAGTCTACCTCGTCCTCGTCATCGCCCTCCGGGCCGTCACGCGCGAGGACATGAGGCTCATCCCCAAGGGCGACAAGCTCGCGAGGATACTGCACATAAAATGAGAGGGGTACAGATATGGTCGAATGGGAATACAAAGAGAAATACGGCCTCGAGGATTTCATCCGCCTCATAGACGTCCTGCGCGGCCCGGGCGGCTGCCCCTGGGACATCAAGCAGACCCACGAGAGCCTCAAGCACAACGTCGTGGAGGAGGCCTGGGAGGTCGTAGACGCCATTAACGAGGGCAGCGAGGCCCATCTCCGCGAGGAGCTGGGCGACCTCCTCATGCAGGTTATCTTCCACGCCAGCATCTCGAAGGAACACGGCGGCTTTACGCTCGACGACATCTCCGACGAGGCCGTGAAGAAGCTCGTACACCGTCACCCCCACGTCTTCGGCACCGTGAAGGCCGATACGCCCGACGAGGTGCTCACGAACTGGGACGCCATAAAGCGCGCCGACCGCGGCCAGCAGAGCGCCGCCTCCGCCATGGACGGCATTCCCCGCGGCCTCCCCGGGCTCATGCGCAGC
>DVKN01000276.1 GCA_018716005.1 Candidatus Scatomorpha stercoravium | reverse complement strand
TTTACGACCTCCCAGCCCGTCGCGGCCGCCAGAATCTCCGGCCAGCGGTCCGCCTCGCCGTAGCGCCCGCCGAAATACGAGCGCGGGTCGTAGCCCCAGGTGTTCGAGTCGCCGAAGCAGACGGCCTTCATGCGCTCACACTATCGTCATCAGGAGCTCGCCGGCCTTTACGCTCCTGCCGGGCTCTATCAGCACCTCGCCGACCTTGCCGTCTATGCGGGAGACTACGCTCGTCTCCATCTTCATGGCCTCGATTATGGCGAGCACCTGGTTGGCCTTGACGGCCTCGCCGGGCTTCACGGAGACCTTGCTCACCATGCCGGGTATGGACGCGCCGACCTGGCTCTTGTCGTCGGGGTCGGCCATGCGCACCTTGCGGCCCGTGTCCTTGGCCTCCGGGTCGGGGACGGCCACCTCGCGGCGCGAGCCGTTGAGCTCGAAGACCACGTTCCTCGTGCCGTCGTCGTTCCTGTCGCCGAGGCCGAGGTATTTTATGACCAGCGTCTTGCCGTCCTCTATGTTTATCTGGTTCGTCTCGCCCACGGCCAGGCCGTCGAAGAAGACGTGGCTGCCCATGCGCATGATGTAGCCGTACTCCTTGCGGTGCGTGAAGAAGTCCTGGAGCACCTTCGGGTACATGGCGTAGGATATGAGGCCCTTGCGGTCGGGGTTCGGGGTGTACTTCTCGACCTCGCGGCGTATCTCGTCCCAGTCCACGGGCGGGAGCAGCTCGCCTGGGCGGCAGGTGATGGCCTCCTCGCCCTTGAGCACGACGCGCTGGAGCTCGCTCGGGAAGCCGCAGGGCGGCTGGCCCATCATGCCCTTGAAGTAGCTCACGACGCTGTCCGGGAAGGCGAGGCTCTCGCCGCGCTCGACTATGTTCTCCGGCGTCAGGTCGTTCTGCACCATGAATATGGCGAGGTCGCCGACCATCTTCGAGCTCGGCGTGACCTTGATGATGTCGCCGAGCATATCGTTCACCGTGCGGTACATCTCCTTGACCTCGTCGAAGCGCTGGCCGAGGCCGAGGGCCTCGACCTGGGGCTGGAGGTTAGTGTACTGGCCGCCGGGTATCTCGTAGCGGTAGATATCGGTGACGGGGGTGCGCAGGCCCTTGTCGAAGCGGCTGTAGCGCTCGCGCACGTCGGCCCAGTAGTCGGCGAGCTTCTGCAATCCCTCGGTGGGGAGGCCGGTGTCGCGCTCCGTGCCGCGCAGGGCCTCGACGAGGCTGTTGAGGCTCGGCTGGCTCGTGAGGCTCGAGAGGGGGCCTATGGCGCAGTCGACCACGTCCACGCCCGCCTCGGCGGCGAGCAGGTAGGTCGCTATCTGGTTATCCGTGGTGTTGTGCGTGTGCAGGTGTATGGGCACGCCTATCTCGTCCTTGAGCGCGGTTATGAGCTTCTTCGCCGCGTAGGGCTTGAGGAGGCCGGACATATCCTTCACGCATATCATGTGCGCGCCGCGCCGCTCGAGCTCCCTGGCGAAGTCGACGTAGTACTTGAGCGTATACTTGTCGCGCTTCGGGTCGAGGATGTCGCCGGTGTAGCAGACGGTGGCCTCGAGTATCTTCCCGGTCTTCAGCACGGCGTCCATGGCCGTCTCCATGCTCGGTATCCAGTTGAGCGAGTCGAAGACGCGGAAGACGTCTATGCCGTTTTTGGCGCTCTCGTCGATGAAGGCGCGCACGAGGTTATCCGGGTAGCTCGCGTAGCCGACGAGGTTAGAGCCGCGCAGGAGCATCTGGAAGGGGATGTTGGGTATCTTCTCGCGGAGCATGATAAGCCGCTCCCAGGGGCTCTCGTAGAGGAAGCGGTAGGCCGTGTCGAAGGTCGCGCCGCCCCACATCTCGAGCGAGAAGCAGTCGGAGAGGAAGTCCGCCGTGCCCTCGGCGCCCTTGACCATGTCGCGGGTGCGCATACGGGTCGAGAGCAGGCTCTGGTGCGCGTCGCGCATCGTGGTGTCGGTGACGAGCAGCTTTTTCTGTCCCATGACCCACTTGCTCACCGCCTCGGGGCCCTCGGTGTCCAGGAGCTCCTTGAGGCCGTCGCGCCTCGTAATCTCGCGCGTCGCCTTCGGGTAGCGCGGGGTCGTATACTCGCGGCGCTGGGCGTCCGGGTTCGCGACCTGGATATTCGCTATGTAACGCAGGACGCGCGTCGCGCGGTCGCGGCTCTCCTCGATGTCGAAGAGCTCGGGCGTCTCGTCGATGAACTTGGTGTGGCACTTCCCGGCGAGGAAGGTGGGGTGGCTGAGTATGTTCGTGACGAAGGAGATGTTCGTCTTCACGCCGCGGACGTGCTCCTCGTTTATGGCGCGGCGGGCCTTGCGGCAGACGGCCTCGAAGGTGCGGTCCCAGGTGGTGACCTTGACGAGCAGGCTGTCGTAGTAGGGGCTTATCTCCGCGCCCGCGGCCGCGTTGCCGCCGTCGAGGCGGACGCCGAAGCCGCCGCCGGAGCGGTAGGAGACTATCTTGCCGTTATCGGGCGCGAAGTTGTTCTTCGGGTCCTCGGTGGTGACGCGGCACTGTATGGAGTAGCCGTTCATGAAAAGGTCGCTCTGCTCGGCGAGCCCTATCTCCGGGTGGGCGACGGTCGCGCCCTCGGCTATGAGTATCTGCGCGCGCACGAGGTCTATGCCGGTGACCATCTCGGTGACGGTGTGCTCGACCTGGATGCGGGGGTTCATCTCGATGAAGTAGTGCTTCCCGTCGCGGTCGACGAGGAACTCCACCGTGCCGGCGTTCACGTAGCCGACGGCCTCGGCAATCCTGACGGCGTCGGCGCGCAGCTTCTCGCGCACGTCCTCCGGCACGCTCCAGGCGGGGCAGAACTCCACGACCTTCTGATAGCGGCGCTGGAGCGAGCAGTCGCGCTCGCCGAGGTGGCGCACGTTCCCGTGCTCGTCAGCGAGGATCTGAACCTCGATGTGCTTGGGCTCCACGAGGTACTTCTCCATGAAGATGCTGTCGTCGCCGAAGGCCTTGCGGGCCTCGCCGCGCACGAGCTCGAAGGCGGGGGCCACGTCCTCCAGCCTCCTGCACAGGCGCATACCGCGCCCGCCGCCGCCGGCCGCCGCCTTCAATATGACGGGGAAGCCGAACTCAGCTGCCTTCGCCTCGGCCTCGGCCGCGTCCTTCAGGGGCTCCGCCGTGCCGGGTATGACGGGCACGCCGCAGCCGACGGCTATCTTCTTCGCCTCGAGCTTGTCGCCCATCTTGGCGAGGACTCGGCTGGGAGGGCCGATGAACTTTATGCCCGCGTCCTCGCAGGCCTTCGCGAATGCGGCGTTCTCGCTCAGGAAGCCGTAGCCCGGGTGTATGGCGTCCACGCCGCGCTTTTTGGCGAGGGCGATAATCTCGTCTATCGCGAGATAGGCCCCCAGCGGGCTCAGGTGCTCGCCTATGAGATAGGCCTCGTCCGCCTTCGTGCGGAAGAGGTTCATCGTGTCCTCCTTCGAGTATATGGCGACCGTGCGCAGGTTGAGGTCGTAGCAGGCGCGGAATATGCGTATGGCTATCTCGCCGCGGTTCGCCGCCATGACCTTCCTGAAGGTGTGCAGCTGCTGCAACTGAATCATCTCCCCTTTATAAAATGCGTCCCTATTTCCCCGCGCTCAGCTCGCGGCTGCGGCGCTTGTTCGCGTTATAGCACGCCCTCACCGCTTCGGGGAAGCCGCGCTCATCCAGGGCCAGGATGGCGGCCTCGGTCGTGCCCTTCTTCGAGGTTATCCGCCGGCGCAGCTCCTCGGGGGGCTCCTCCTCGAGCTCGAGCTGGCGCGCCGCGCCTATGAGCGTCTGCTTTGCGAGCCTTGCCGCGGTCTCCGGGGCCAGGCCGGCCTCTATGGCGGCGTCGCGCAGGTTCTCGACCATATAGTATATGTACGCCGCGCCGGAGCCGGAGAGGGCGGCGACGTCGTCTATCTGCGCCTCGTCCACGGCGACGGCCTCGCCGCCGGCGGAGAATATGGCGAGCGCCCGCTCCACGTCCTCCGCGGACGCGGTTGAGCCCGCCGCGACGCCGGAAGCGCCGCAGCCCACGGCGAGGGCGAGGTTCGGCATTACGCGCACCACGCGCGCGCCCGGGAAGGCCGCCTCGACCGCCGTGGTCGGGATGCCGGCCATGATGCTCACGACGAGCGTGCCGGGCTTAATATACCGCGCGTATTCGGGCGCGGCGGCGGGGAAGCTCTGCGGCTTCACGGCGATGACGACGGTCTCCGCCCCGGCTATGGCCTCCGCCTCGGCGGGCTCGGCCCCGTAGAGGAACTGCACCTCGGCGCAGCTGCGCGGGTTGTTCGGGTTCACGACGAGGATGTCCTCCCCCGCCGTGCCGGTCTTCACGAGGCCGGATATTATGGCGCGGGCCATGCTCCCGCTGCCGATAAACGCAATTTTCGACATTATTTCGCCTTCCTCCGCGGATTTACGGCCTCACCTGGCCCGTGCCTATGACCTGGTACTTGTAGCTCGTTATCTCCTCGAGGCCCATGGGGCCGCGGGCGTGGAGCTTCTGCGTGGAGATGCCGAGCTCGGCGCCGAAGCCGAACTCGAAGCCGTCCGTGAAGCGCGTGGAGGCGTTCCAGTTGACGACGGCGGCGTCGACGTTATTGAGGAAGTATCCGGCGCTCTCCGCGCTCCCGGTGACTATGCACTCGGTGTGCTTCGTGCCGTAGCGGTTTATGTGCTCGACGGCGGCGCGGACGTCGGGGACTATCTTCACGGCCATGGCGAGGAGCAGGTACTCGTCGGCCCAG
Organism: Candidatus Scatomorpha stercoravium; assembly: GCA_018716005.1. GTDB lineage: Bacteria > Bacillota > Clostridia > Oscillospirales > Oscillospiraceae > Scatomorpha > Scatomorpha stercoravium. Next base: position 660 of record DVKN01000276.1, on the reverse strand, counting down.
TCGCGCTCCGTCGCGGGTATCATCCCGGCGTATTTCGCGGCCGCCTCGTCGCCGTGGAGCTCGACGTTCCTGTCCGTGAGGGCCTTCAGGAGGGCCTCGCCGTGCTTCTCGGCCCAGCCGGACTGCATTATGAGCGTCTCGGCGCAGTTGCAGACGCTGGTGCGCTGGGTCTTGGCGTTCACGGTTATGGCCTCGGCCATGGCGTAGTCCGCGCTCTCGTCTATGTAGACGTGGCAGTTGCCCGTGCCGGTCTGTAGTATGGGCACGGTGGCCTTCTCGACGGCGTTGTTTATGAGCCGCGCGCTGCCGCGGGGGACTATCAGGTCGACGTACTCGCGCAGGGTGAGCAGCTTGTCAACGACGTCGTGGCCGCGCTCCTCCACAAGGCAGACGGCGTCGGGCGTAATGCCCCGGCCCTCGAGCGCGGAGCGCATGACGGAGACGAGGGCGGCGTTCGACTCATAGGCCGAGCCGCTCCCGCGCAGGAGTATGGCGCTGCCGGCCTTGAAGGCCAGCGAGGCGGCGTCGACGGTGACGTTGGGCCGCGCCTCGTAGATTATGCCTATGACGCCCATGGGGACGCGGACCTTCCTTATGCGCAGGCCGTTGGGGCGCTCCCACTCCCGGAGCACCTCGCCCACGGGGTCGGGCAGCCCGGCG
>DVKN01000275.1 GCA_018716005.1 Candidatus Scatomorpha stercoravium | reverse complement strand
CCCTCGGGCTTGCGGCAGACGACGCCGGGGATCTGCATGAGCATCTCATAGGCCGTGTCGCGGCGGCGGCGGTACTCCTCCTTGACGGCGGCGAAGTACTCGCTGCCCTCGTTGTAGAGCGCGGCGGCGCCCACCTGGTCGAGCGTGGGGCAGCACAGGCGGCCCTGGCAGACCTTCATGGCCTCGCTGAGGAAGTCGTGGTTGCGGGAGATAACCGCGCCTATGCGCGCGCCGCAGGCGGAGAAGCGCTTGGAGACGGAGTCTATGACTATGACGTTCTCCGCGGCCTCCGGGAACTCGAGCATGCTCGCGAGCTGCTCGCCGTCGTAGCTGAATTCGCGGTAGACCTCGTCGGCTATGAGGAAGATGCCCTTCTCATGGCAGAGCCCGGCGAGCATCTTCATCTCCGCGCGCGTCAGCACCGCGCCCGTGGGGTTGCCGGGGTTCGTAATCATGAGCGCGCGGGTGCGGGGGGTAATCAGCGAGGCAATCTTCTCGCGGTCGGCGTAATGGTAGCCGGTCTCGGGCGCGGTCGGGATGGGCCGCACGACGCCCCCGGCCAGGGTGATGAAGGTGGAATAGTTCGGGTAATACGGCTCCGGGACGATAATCTCGTCGCCGTCGTCCATGATGGCGGCCATGGTCATCCAGAGCGCCTCGCTGCCGCCGTTGCTGGCGAGGACGTTCGCGCGGGTGAGGTCGGTGTGCCCTAGGCGGTGGTAATAGGCGACGACAGCCTCCAGGTACTCCGCGACGCCGTCCGAGGGCGCGTACTCCAAGACGGGCGCGGAGAAATTGCGCACGGCCTCGAAGAAGGCGGCGGGGGTCTCGATGTCCGGCTGGCCGATGTTGAGCGGGAAAATACGCATCCCGCGCGCCTTGGCCGCGTCCGCATAGGGCGCGTATTTGCGCATAGGCGAAAGCTCGCAGCGCAGTATCTTGCTCGAAAATTTCATGTCTCTCTCTCCTTATCCACAAGGTTTACATTATATTATACTCCCTCTCGGCCCCGCGCGCAAGCGCATTAGCGCCCCGGCGCGAAATTTAGCGCGCATAATCCCGCCGCGCGCGCCGTATGCTTGAGCGGGAGGCGAGGCCATGAGAAGGATATTACGGAATATAGTGCATTTCGCCCGGGAGAGGCGGGCGCTCTGCGGCACGCTGGCGGTTATCCTGGCGGCGGCGGCAATACTCGCGGCGGTGAACGCCCCGGCGGTCGTGGGGGCCTCGGCGGTGAAGCGCAGCCTGCCCGTGTACAGCGTGGAGCGGGACGGGAAGTACGTTTCTCTGAGCTTCGACGCCGCCTGGGGCAACGAGGACACGGCCGAGCTCATAGATATCCTGGGCCGCTACGGCGTGAAGGCGACCTTCTTCCTCGTGGGGGAATGGGTGGACAAATACCCCGAGAGCGTCCTCGCCCTCGCCGGGGCCGGCATGGAGGTCATGAACCACTCGGATACGCATCCGCATATGGCGAAGCTGGATATGGACGCGATTTCGGCCGAAATTACGGCCTGCAACGACAAAATCGAGGCAATTACCGGGACGCGGCCCACGCTCTTCCGCTGCCCCTACGGCGAGTACGACGACCACGTCATAGACACGGTCACGGCCCTCGGCATGACCGCCGTGCAGTGGGACACGGACAGCCTCGACTGGAAGGGCCTCAGCGCCGGGGAGATAAGCCGCCGCGTACTTGATAATGTGCAGCCAGGGAGCATCGTCCTCTTCCATAACGCCGCCGAGCACACACCCGAGGCGCTGGGAGGCATAATAGAGTCCCTCCTCGCCGACGGCTATACCATAGTCCCCATAGGCAGCCTGCTGCTCAAAGGCGAGTACACAATCGACCACACCGGCCGCCAGCACGCGGGATAGAGGTCGACCCCTCAGTCAGCCGCGGGCTGGCGCGTATAATACGCAGCAGCGTCCGTCCATCGCCTCGTTGTAGGGGAGGGTGTCCTCACCCTCCCTCTCGCCGCAAGGCGAGAAACGGCGGCGGGGTGCGACGGGCGCGTCAACCCACGTTTCCGCGAACCGCCGCGCAAGGGCGGGCGGGGACGCCCGCCCCTACAAGCTCCCCGCAGCGTAAAGCAGCCCATAACGCACGAAAAGCCGCCCGGTACGTTACCGGGCGGCTAACGTTATCTAATTGCCAACGCGAAGTCACGCATTGTCCGCGGGCGCGGCCTGCAAGTTCGCTACCACGGCGTCGCGGACGGTGTCCTGGCCTTCGCACATGACTATGAGCACGCTGCCGTCGTCGAGGGTCTCGAGCACGGCGTTATCGGCAATCACGCCCTGGTCGGGCAGGTAGTTCTCGAAGCTCTGCTGCATGGCCTCGATGTATTTCTCGAGCCCGGCGGTGACGGCCTCGGCCCTGCCCTCGGCGGGCATGAAGAGGCCCACGCAGTAGGCCTGGACGTTCATGACCGAGAGGCTGAAGGCGCAGGAGTACACGTCGCTCTCGGCAAAGCCCAGGAGCTCCCAGTAGATGGAGCCCATAGGCTCGCTCTGGCCGGTATACATAATGCCGCGGTCGGCGTTGTCCTGCTCGCTGCGCGCGCCCTCGATGGCGGCCTTGTAGGTCTCGGCGAGCTCCTCGGCGCTCGGCATGGGCGTCGGGGTCGGGGCGGGCTCCGCGCCGCAGGCGGCGAGGGCGAAGCACATCGCGAGCGCGAGTATAAGTGCGGTTATCTTCTTCATTTTAAGCGTTTCTCCTTTAATTTAAGCTGATTTTCAGGCCTCGAGGGCGCTGACTATGCCGTCGTGGACGCTGTCCCACTCCGGGCTCATGACGAGCAGGATGCTGCCGTCGTCGAGCTTCTCGAGTATGGCGTTCTGGGCAATCTCGTGCTGGTCGGGCAGATAGGTGGAGAAGCTCTGCTCCGTGGAGTCAACATAACTCTGCAAGCCGTTCATAACGGCCTCGCTCTTGCCCTCGGCGGGCATGATGAGCGCGACGCAGTAGGCCTGGATGTTCATGAGCGACTGCGCGATGGCGAAGGCGTAGACGTCCCCGGCGGCGAAGCCGAGCAGCTGCCAGTTGTAGTCCGCGAGCTCGGCGGGGTCGGTCACGACGGGGGTGAACTCGTTGTCGTCCTCGCTGCGCGCGGCGGTGATGGCGGAGGCGTATTTCTCCGCGAGCTCCTCGGCGCTCGGCATGGGCGTCGGGGTCGGGGCGGGCTCCGCGCCGCAGGCGGCGAGGGCGAAGCACATCGCGAGCGCGAGTATAAGGGCGGTAAGCTTCTTCATTTTCATTCTCCTTGCGGTACTGTTTTCGCGCGGATGACGGCCGCGCGGCCCTTTAGACTGCGCGGCGGGCGAAATGTTCCCGCATTTTTTCAGGAATTTTCCCCGTGACCGTCCGGGCGCTCCACGGCGCTGACGCGCTGCTCGAACTTCGCCCTCGGCCCGAAGACCTCCCTGCCGCAGCCGAGGCATTTGAGCCGGAAATCCGCCCCCACTCGCTCCACGAGCCAGCGGTTAGAGCCGCAGGGGTGCTTCTTCTTCATGACCAGCGTGTCGCCGACGCGGATGTCCATCACTTCTCCCCCTTTATCCTGTCCCAGTAGGCCTTCGCGGCCTGCTCGTTCTTGTTCTCGCCGGGGACATAGTAGCGCGTTCCCACGAGCGCGTCGGGCAGATACTGTTGCTCGACCCAGTGGTTCGGGAAATCGTGCGGGTACTTGTAGCCCTGCTCGCGCTCGAAGCCCGCGCCGTCGGCGTGGACGTTCTGCAATTCGCGCGGCGGCGGGCCGTATTTCCCGCGCCTCACGTCGGCCATGGCCCTGTCTATGCCCATGACGACGCTGTTGGACTTCGGCGCGGTAGCGAGGAGCAGCGCCGCCTCGGCGAGAGGGAGCTTCGCCTCCGGGAGGCCCAGCTGCAACGCGCTCTCGCAGCAGGCGCGGACTATGCTCGCCGCCTGCGGGTAGGCGAGGCCCACGTCCTCGCTCGCCGAGCAGAGGAGCCGGCGTATCGCGCCTATGAGGTCGCCCGCCTCCAGGAGCCTCGCGAGATAGTGCAGCGCCGCGTCCGGGTCGGAGCCGCGCAGGGATTTCATGAGCGCGCTCACGGCGTCGAAGTGCTCGTCGCCCTCGCGGTCGTAGTGCATGGAGCTGCGCGCCGTCGCGGCCTCGGCGTCCGCGAGGCTAATATTGACGCGCCCCGCCTCCCTCGGCGCGGCCGCGAAGAGAAGCTCCACGCCGTTCACCGCCTTGCGGACGTCGCCGCCGCAGCTCACGGCGAGCCGCCTCGTGACGCCCGGCTCCAGCACGGCCTCGACGCCCTCCCGCTCGGATACGCGCCGGACGGCCCGCTCCACGGCGAGCTCCGCCTCCTCGGGCGGCACGCTCTTGAACTCGAAGACCGTGCTCCGGCTCAAAAGCGCGTTGTACACGTAGAAATACGGGTTCTCCGTCGTGGAGGCGATGAGCGTTATGCGCCCGTCCTCGATGAATTCCAGGAGGCTCTGCTGCTGCTTCTTATTGAAGTACTGTATCTCGTCGAGATAGAGCAGCACCCCGCCGGGGGTGAGCAGCGTGTCGAGCTCGCCTATGACGGCCTTGATATCCGAGAGCGTGGCGCTCGTGGCGTTCAGGCGGCGCAGAGTCCGGTCGGTGCGGCGGGCGATGATGTTCGCGACCGTCGTCTTGCCCGTGCCCGAGGGGCCGTAGAAGACCATGTTCGGTATCTCGCCGCTCTCAATTACGCGGCGCAGCAGCCCTCCCGGGCCCAGTATGTGCTTCTGCCCCACGACCTCGTCCAGGTCGAGCGGGCGTATCTCGTCGGCAAGCGGACGCATATAATCGCCTCCAAGCGTTGAAATCGGTCGGAAATGATGGTAGAATACAAGAAAACTGCGAGGTGAGAGCTTTGCGCACAGCCGAACAGGCCGCGGAGATTATACGCTGCCTAGAAAACGAATACCCCGACGCCCTCTGCTCGCTCGAGTATGACAAGGACTACGAGCTGCTCTTCTCCGTGCGGCTCGCCGCCCAGTGTACGGACGAGCGCGTCAATATGATAACCCCCGCCCTCTTCGGGCGCTTCCCGACGCTCGAGAGCTTCGCCGAAGCCGACGTCGAGGAGGTCGAGAAATACGTTAAATCCTGCGGCTTCTATCACACGAAGGCGCGGGACATCGTAAACTGCGCCAAAATACTGCTCACGCAATACGGCGGCAGGGTGCCCGGCACGATGGAGGAGCTTTTGAAGCTCCCCGGCGTGGGCCGCAAGACCGCGAACCTCATCCTCGGCGACGTCTATAAGGCCCCCGGCGCGGTGGTCGTGGACACGCACTGCATCCGGCTCTCAAACCGCATGGGCCTCGTCGACAACGAGAAGGACCCCGTGAAGATAGAATCGGCCCTGCGCGAAATCCTCCCGCCGGAGAAGAGCAGCGACTTCACGCACCGCCTGGTGCTCCATGGCCGCGCCGTCTGCACGGCGAGGAAGCCGTACTGCGAGCGCTGCTGCGTCCGCCACGTCTGCCAATTCGCGGCTGGATAAAAAGATTATACCCCCGGCAGGGGCAAAATGCAATTATAAGGAGGACTGTATATGCGTTACGAAATACGCGGCGGGGAGTTCCCCGTGGTAATCTGCGAGCTGAACGACGGGGAGGCCATGATAACCGAGCGCGGCTCCATGGTCTGGCAGACGCCGAACATGGAGATGGAGACGCGCGGCGGCGGGCTGGGCAAGATGTTCTCGCGCGCCTTCTCTGGAGAAAGCCTGTTCCAGAACATATACACCGCGCGCGGCGCGGGCTCGATAGCCTTCGGCACCAGCTTCCCCGGTAAGATACTGCCCATGGAGATAGGCCCCGGGCGGGAGATAATCGTGCAGAAGCGCAGCTTCCTCGCCTCCACGCCCGGCGTGACGGTGGAGATTTTCTTCAATAAGAAGCTCGGCGCGGGCCTCTTCGGCGGCGAGGGCTTCATCATGCAGCGCCTTTCCGGCGAGGGCCTCGTCTTCGTCGAGATAGACGGCGACGTCTTCGAGACCACGCTCGCGCCCGGCGAGCAGCTCGTCGCCGACACCGGCAACGTCGCGGGCTTCGAGTCGAGCGTCCAGATGGACATCCGCCAGGTGCCCGGCCTCAAGAACAAGTTCCTCGGCGGCGAGGGCCTCTTCAACACCCTGCTGACCGGCCCGGGAAAGGTCTGGCTCCAGACCATGCCCATCTCCGGCGTCGCCGCCGCCCTGCGGCCCTACTTCCCCACCGGGAACGGCTGAGCGCGAAGCGGAAAGGCTCCCTCTCTCGAGGGAGCCTTCGCTATTTTGCAGTCTTGCGTTAAGGCGCGCGAGGAGCCGGCTCAGCGGCAGTATCATGAGCCCCGCGGCGAGGTTCCCGGCGGCGTGCACGGCGTCGAAGGGGAGCCCCGCGATTATCCAGGCTATAGTCCCCTCCCAGCCGAGGCCGAAGGCCAGCGCCTGCCAGGGCGCGTAGAGCGCGCCGTAGGCCAGCCCGTGCAGGGCGCAGACGGCGGGATAGACTATCATCGCGGCCCGGGGCGGCATATCCCGCGGCAGGAGCATCGTCACGCCCCAGAGCAGCGTCCATATGTACAGATGCGGCGGCCACCAGACGGGGAAGCCCCATGTGAGGCCCTCGAGCAGGGCGTAGACGTAGATGGGATAGAGCGCCTTCGAGCGGTATACCAGGGTCAGCAGCATCGTGAACATCCCCAGGAGGTGAATGTTTGGCAGCACCGCCATTATCTCCTTGGAGGCGTACATCAGCGCGCCGAACATGGCGAAGGCCGCCATCTCCCTGACGCTCAGCTTACCCTTAAGCGGCCTCGCGGACAAGGGCGTATTCGCCTCCGTCGGCCACGGGCGTGGCGTCTACTCCCGTGGAGGCGTACTCGCCGCCTATGTAGAGCGCCCAGTAATATCCGTCGGCCTCATAGTCCGCGGAAATGCCGTTGACGGTCTTGATATAGAGGCCGAGCTCGCTCTCGTCGCCGGCTATGAGCCCCAGCGGCTCGAGCGCATCGCGCAGGTTCTCCGCGTCCGTGGCGACGCTGAGCTTCACGGTCTTCTCCCCCGCCGTGACGTCGACGGCGATGGTCATGGCCCCCTCGCCGAGCGAGGCGTCCTCCATGTACATGGCGCCGTCCCAGAGGTCCGCGGCCTCCCCTTCCCCGGCCCCACAGGCGGCGAGGGAGAGCGCCAGCGCCAGTATAAGCAGCAGCGCCGCGGCGGTATTCAGTTTCTTCATACACATACTCCTCAAACATTTAGTCGCAGCTCACGATGCGCGCGGGTGCTCGCGCTCCCTGCCGGGCGGGCATTCCGGCTTGCCAGAGGCTCACGGCAATGGCTGTTGCGCCGGTTTCTCACCGGCTTCCCCCGCCCCCTCCCGCCGCGTCATGCGCGGCGCTCAGACAATAGCGGCAGTCGTCAAAGGCTGTGCGCGGGTATTCTATCACATTTCCCCCGCCTTGTCGAGTGGGGAGGGCCCGCGCCCCGGGCCCTCCGCCGAACGGTCGTTAGATTATTGCCTAACACTCGTTAGAGAGCTCCTCCGCCATGCCGGCTAACTCCCGCGAGAGCGCCTCGGCGAAGCCGGCGTCCCGGGCCGTGGCCTCTATCACGAGCTCGCTCGCCCCCGGCTCCGGCGAGACGCGCGCCGCGGCGTGCGCGGAGGATATGGTGAGCCCGTCGGAGAAGTCCGCCCCCGCCTCCATGAGCGCGGCGGACATGGCGCGCATGAGCCTCGCGCGGTCGCGGCACTTCACGCGCAGGCGGCGCAGGTTCTCCCCGGCGAGGGGCGCACAGGCTTCCTCGGGCGGCGCCTCCGGCTCGGGCAGGGCGTCCGGGAGGCGCAGCCGCCCGTCGAGGGCGTCGACGCAGCAGCGGTAATAGCTCCGGGGCGTCCCCACGTCGCACCAGTAGCCGGGCATGACGACGCCGTGTATGCGCTCGCCGCGCTCCAGGAGCCTCGGGAATAGGTCGCGCGCGAAGTCATAGCTCTCCCCCTCCGGCACGTAGTCCATGGCGCGCGGGGAGACGGCGTAGATGCCGGTAGAGACGAGGTCGGAGCAGACCCTGCGCCAGGGCGGCTTCTCTATGAAGCCGCGTATGTCCCCGGCGGCGTCCGTGACGGCCACGCCGTAGCTGAGCGGCTCGGAGCACTCGTAGAGCGCCACCGTGACGGCCGCCCCGCTCCGCCTGTGCTCGCGCATGAGGCGCCTGAGGTCGAAGTCGCAGGCCGCGTCGCCGCTCATCACGATGAAGTCGCCGTCCCCCAGCGCGTCCATGCAGCCGCGCACGCCTCCCGCCGTGCCCATTGGCTCCGTCTCGACGCGCCAGGTTATCTCCATCCCGAAGCGCTCCCCGTCCCCGAAGTAGGCCATGATGGGCCCGGGATTGTAGCGCAGCGAGGCGCAGACCTCGGTTATTCCGTTTTCGCGCAGCAGCTCGAGGCAGCGCTCCATCAGCGGCTTGCCCAGGAGCTTGACCATAGGTTTCGGGAGCGGCCCGGTCACGGCCTTGAGGCGCTTCCCCTCTCCTCCCGCCATGATAACAGCTTTCATGTTTTCAAGTATCCCACGCACGCGCGCGAATTATAGTTGTAAAGTTGCGCCACATTTGCTATAATAATTTACTACGTCATAATGGCCGATTGCGGCCGGTTGCGCCGCCCGGGATTCCGGAGCGGACAAGGAGCTGGTGTGGTTGAATAAGAAATTCCAGAGGCTGACCGAACCCAGCGGGCGGCTCTATATATTCGTCCTCGTGGCCTTCGCGGCGGCGTCGATCTTCTTCGGTCAGTACGTCCTCGCGGCGGCTGAGGGCGTCGTGCTGCTGCTGCTCATAATAAACTCGCTCTTCGTCGCGCGCAGGCGGCGGCGCGAGCTCATGGAGTACATCGAGTCGGTCACCTACGACGCGGACACGGCGAAGAACAACACCCTGCTGAACTTCCCGCTGCCCATGGCCGTCTTCTCGCTCAACGACCTGCGCGTCATCTGGGCGAACCAGATATTCTTCAATATGTGCGGCGTCTCCGGCTCGCGCTTCGAGGCGAGGCTAGACACGCTGGTGCCCGAGTTCTCCGCCAAGTGGCTCCTCGAGGGCAAGACCCAGAGCCCCGGCCTCCTCTCCATAAACGGGCGCAAGTACCAGATACACGGCAACATCATCCGCCCCGGCGAGAACGACGAGGGCGCGGGCCACGGCTTCATGGGCATAGCCTACTGGGTCGACGTCACGGAGTACGACGACGTGCGCATAAAGTACGAGGAGAGCCGCCCCGTCGTCGCGCTGCTGCTCATAGACAACTACGACGAGCTCGTGCGCGGCCAGCCCGACCGCGTGAAGAACGACCTGCGCGACGCCGTCGAGGACATCATCAACCAGTACGGCGAAAGCCGCGACGCCATAGTCCGCCGCTACGACCGCGACAGGTACATCATCATCTTCGAGGAGCGGCATTTGCAGCAGATGCGCGAGGACAAGTTCGCCATACTCGAGCGCGCGCACACGGTCACGAGCCCCTCGGGCATACACGCGACGCTCTCCCTCGGCATAGGCCGCGACGGCGAGGGCTTCGGCGAGAACTGGCAGTTCGCCTCCCTCGCGGCGGAGATGGCCCTCACCCGCGGCGGCGACCAGGCGGTTATAAAGAACCGCTTCTCCTTCGAGTTCTTCGGCGGGCGCGGCAGCGAGGTCGAGACGCGCACAAAGGTCAAGAGCCGCGTCATGGCGAACGCCCTCGCCGAGCTGGTGGCGGATTCCTCGCGCGTCTTCGTCATGGGCCACAAGTACGCCGACCTCGACGCCGTGGGCGCGGACGCCGCCGTCTGCTGCATAGCCCGCAAGAAGGGCAAGATATGCAAGATAGTCATAGACCCGGAGAAGAACGCGGGCAAGCTGCTCATAGAGCGCCTGAAGGCCGAGCCCGAGTATAAGAACGCCTTCATAACGCCCCAGGAGGCCATGCTCTCGGCCGACGGGCGCAGCCTCCTCGTCGTCGTGGACACGAACCGGCCCGAGCAGGTCGAGGACCCCAATTTCCTCGCCGCCATGAACCGCGTGGCCGTCATAGACCACCACCGCCGGGCCGCGACCTATATCCAGAACGCCGCGCTCACCTTCTACGAGCCCTACGCCTCGAGCGTCTGCGAGCTCCTGAGCGAGGTATTGCAGGAGGTCTGCGAGAGCGAGGACATCCTCCGCTGCGAGGCCGAGGCCATGCTCGCCGGCATAGTGCTCGACACGAAGAACTTCGCCATACGCACGGGCGAGCGCACCTTCGAGGCCGCCGCCTTCCTGCGCCGCTGCGGGGCCGACACCGTAGAGGTCAAGAAGCTCCTGCAGAACGACATGGCCGACACCGTCGCGCGCTACCGCATACTTCAGAACGCCCAGCTCTACCGCGGGAACATCGCCGTCGCCGCCCCCGAGGAGCCGCAGGACCGCGTCATAATCGCCCAGGCGGCGGACGAGCTGCTCAATATCTCCGGCGTGGAGGTTAGCTTCGTCGTGAGCCCCACGGCCGACGGCGGCGCGAACATCTCCGCGAGGAGCATAGGCGACATCAACGTGCAGGTCATCATGGAGAAGCTCGGCGGCGGCGGCAACCGCTCCGCCGCGGCCTGCCAGATTTCCGATACGACGCTCAGGGACGCCGTGAACGCGCTCTTCGCCGCGATAGACGAATACTTAGACGGCTGATTATCTGCCCCAAAAGGCCTCGACGGCCTTTTGGGGCAAAGAGGTCCCCTGCCCTTACGGGCAATGGAGACTTGCTGCGCCGCTGCGCGCGTCCGCGCCCAAGGGCGCGAACACACTTGCGGCGCAAGAGGTATTTTTTCCGACGTACACGCCGCCGGAAAAAATGATTTCAATTTATTTGCCGCTGCGCGGCAAATTTCTGCGAAGCTTTTAGAAAAGTGAGAAAGGACGAGAATATATGAAAGTAATCTTCAACCAGGACGTGCGCGGGCAGGGCAAAAAGGGCGAGCTCAAGGAGGTCTCCGACGGCTACGCGCGCAATTACCTGCTGCCGAGGAAGCTCGCGAGCGAGGCCACGCCCGATATGCTCAACGCCTTCAAGCTCAAGGAGAAGGCGAAGAAGGCCCAGATGGAGCGCGAGAAGGCCGAGGCCGAGGCGAACGCGAAGAAGCTCGAGGGCGTCATGGTGCAGATTAGCGCCCGCGCCGGCCAGGGCGGCAGGCTCTTCGGCGCCATTACGAGCCAGGAAATCTCCGACGCGCTCAAGGCCCAGCACGGCATAGAGATAGAGAAGAACAAGATAGTCCAGTCCGAGCCCATAAAGGGCTTCGGCTCCTTCGAGGTGAAGTGCAAGCTCGGCTACGAGGTCAGCGGGAAGATAACCGTCCTCGTCACCGAGAAGAAGTAAGCCATGGAGGAGCTGCTCGGCCGCCGGGCGCCGTACTCCGCCGAAGCGGAGCAGGCGGTGCTCGGCTCCATGCTGATAGACCCGCGCTGCACGGCCGACGTCATAGGCCGGGTGCGGGCCGAGGACTTCTACGTCCAGGCCAACCGGGACATATTCGACACCATATACTCCATGTTCTCCTTCGGGCAGACCATAGACCCGGTCACCGTGCTCAACCAGATGAAGGTGCGCGGCGTCTGGAAGGAAAATACCCAGCAGTACCTGCTCGAGCTCATGGAGATAACGCCGACCTCGGCAAACGTCCTCGAATACGCGGCCATAGTGCGTGACCGCGCGCTGCTGCGCGCCCTCGCGAAGGTCGGCGAGGAGGTCACGAACATGGTCTACGAGGGCTCCGGCCAGGCGGACGAGATGCTCGAGGCCGCCGAGCGGAAGATTTACGCCCTCAGCCGCGACAGGGACACCGGCGGGCTCACGCCCGTGGCGGGGGTAGTCCAGCGCGTATTCGACGCCATAGGCGAGGCCGCGGCGAGCGACAGCGCCATACCCGGCCTGTCTACGGGCCTCGCCGACCTCGACCGGGCCATCCTGGGCCTCAACGGCGGCGACTTCGCGCTCGTGGCCGCGCGCCCCGGCATGGGCAAGACCTCCATCGCCCTCAACATAGCCCTCGAGGCGGGCAAGCACAGCGGGAAGACCGTCGCGATATTCTCCCTCGAGATGAGCCGCGAGCAGCTGGTGCTGCGCCTTCTGAGCAGCGAGGGCCGCGTGGACGGCAAGAAGATGCAGACCGGCCGCCTCAGCGAGGAGGAGTGGCGCCGCGTGGCCGCGGCCTCCAGCGCCATATCCGCGACCGACATACGCATAGACGATAACCCCTCCCTCACCGTGGCGGACATGAACGCCCAGTGCCGGCGGCTTAAGAACCTCGGCCTCGTCGTAATAGACTACCTCCAGCTCATGCAGAGCGCCGGCAGCGGCAACTCCTGGTCGAACGAGAGCCGCACCCAGGCCGTGAGCGACATCAGCCGCATGATGAAGATAATGGCGAAGGAGCTGAACGTCCCCGTCCTCTGCCTGAGCCAGCTCTCCCGCGCGAACACCCAGCGCCAGGATAAGCGCCCGCAGCTGAGTGACCTGCGCGAGTCGGGCGCGATTGAGCAGGACGCCGACGTCGTCGTCGCCCTCCACCGCGAGGGCTATTACAACCCCGAGTACGAGAACCCCAACGAGGTGGAGCTCATAATCCTCAAGAACCGGCGCGGCGAGACGGGCAAGATATACCTCAGCTGGCTGCCCGAGTACACGAGCTTCCTCCCGCTCGACAAGAGGCACGAGGACGAATGAGCGCGCCGGACTTCCCCCTGCCCTCCGGGCGGGTGCTCTGCGCCGTATCCGGCGGGGCCGACAGCGTGTGCCTCCTGCACAGCTGCCTGCGCCTTGCGCGCGGCGGCGATACCACGGTCTGCGCCGCGCACTACAACCACTGCCTGCGCGGCGGAGAATCCGACCGCGACGAGCGCTTCGTGCGTTCGCTGTGCGCCTCGCTCGGCGTGGAGCTGCGCGTGGGCCGCGGGGACGTCGCCGCCTACGCCCGCGAACACGGCATGGGCACCGAGGAGGCCGCCCGGGAGCTGCGCTACGCCTTCCTCGAGGAGGCCGCGGACGAGCTCGGCTGCGGATACATCCTCACGGCGCACAACGCCGACGACAACGCGGAGACGATGCTCATGGCCCTCGTCCGCGGCTCCGGGCCCCGGGGCCTCGCCGGGATACCTCCCCGGCGCGGGCGGATACTGCGGCCCATGCTCGGCGCGACGCGCGCGGAGATAGAGGCCTACCTCGCCGAAAACGGCCTCGAGCACGTCGAGGACAGCACGAACGAGTGCACGGACTATACCCGCAACCGGATTCGCAAGCTCTGTATGCCCGTGCTGCGGGAGATAAACCCACGCTTCGCCGAGGCCGCCGCCCGGGCGGGCGCGCTGCTGCGCGAGGACGACGCATACCTGGGCTCCCTCGCGGAGGCCTTCCTTGAAAAATACCCGGACGGCCGCGTGGACTGCGCCGCGCTCGCGGGGGAAAGCGCGAGCATAGCCTCCCGCGCGGTGCGCATGATGGCCCCCGCGGCGCTCTCGCAGCGCCATGTCGAGGCGGTGCTGCGCCTCGCCCGGGCGGGACATGGGGAGGCGGACGTCCCGGGCGGGCGCTTCCGGGCCGGCGGCGGGAAGCTCTTCCTCAGCCATGACGCCCCCGGCGAGCTGCCGGAGAGGGCGGTGAATATCCCCGGCGAGACGGCCATACCCGAGGCCGGGCTCGTGCTGCGCGCGGAAATAATCGGGGACGCGCGCGAAATTCACACTTCATTAAACACTTTTGCCTTCCAATATGCGAATATCTGTGGTACGATATGCTGTACCGCGAGGAGGCCGGGCGACTCGCTCCGCGTCAGGGGGCGCGGCTGCACGAAGAGCGTGAAGGACCTCCTGTACGAAAAGGGCGTCCCGGCCCATGAGCGCGGCCTCGTGCCCGTGCTCCGCGACGGTAAGCGCCTGCTCGCCGTATACGGCTGCGGCCAGGCAGAGGGGACCCTGCCCGCTCCGGGCGAAAAATGCGCCGTACTCCGCTTCGAGGCGGTAAAATATAAAGAGGGGTAAAGAGAATGACGCAGGATATAGAGAGAATACTTTTCAGCGAGGAGCAGATAAGAAACCGCATCGCCGAGCTCGGCGCGGAGCTCACCCGCGACTATAAGGACAAGAACCCGCTCTTCGTGGGCGTGCTCAAGGGCTGCTTCGTCTTCATGGCGGACCTGCTCAGGAGCGTGGACGTCTACTGCACGATGGACTTCATGGCCGTCTCCAGCTACGGCGACGGCACCGTGACCACGGGCGCGGTCAAGATAACCAAGGACCTCAGCCGCGACATCGCCGGCCGCCACGTCATAATAGTCGAGGACATACTCGACAGCGGCGTGACCCTCGCCTACCTCAAGAAATACCTAGGCGTGCGCAACCCGGCGAGCATAAGCATAGTCACCCTCCTCGATAAGCCCGCCCGCCGCCGCGCGGACATAAAGGCGGACTACGCCGGCTTCGAGGTCGAGGACGCCTTCGTCGTGGGTTACGGCCTCGACTACGCCGAGGAATACCGCAACCTCCCCTACATCGGCGTGCTCAAGAGCGAGGTATACAGCAAGTAAGCACCCATCCCTTTTTAAGGAAGTGAAGTTTTTTTGAAACCACAGCGCAACAGGGCCAGAGACGTTGGCTTTTATGTCCTTATCATGGTCATACTCCTGGCCGTTATCTATACCATGCTTACGCCGTCGCAGCCGGCGGAGCAGCTCTACTACTCGGACATCGTGGATATGTTCCGCGGCGAGGAGGTAAAGAGCTTCCGCATAGAGGGCTCCACCCTCCTGCTCGAGCTGCGCGAGGAGGCGGCGGACGGCACGCCCAAGACCGTCAGCTATGACCTCTACGACGTCGGCCTCTTCATAAGCCAGCTCGGCGCGCTCATAGACGAGCAGCATGAGGCGGGCATCATCGAGGACTACGACTACGACGAGGGCTTCGTCGCGCCGTGGTGGCTGAGCATGATACCCTACCTGCTCATTATCTTCGGCTTCTTCGCGCTCTGGTACTACATGATGAGCAAGGCCGGGGGCGGCAGCGGCGGCGGTGCGCCCGGCGTCGGACGCTTCGGCAAGGCCCGCACGCGCCTCGGCAGCGAGAACCAGAAGAAGGTCACCTTCAAGGACGTGGCCGGCTGCGAGGAGGAGAAGGCCGAGCTCGAGGAGGTCGTGAACTTCCTCAAGAACCCCAGGGCCTACACCGACATGGGCGCGCGCATACCCAAGGGCGTGCTGCTCGTCGGCCCTCCGGGCACGGGCAAGACCCTGCTCGCAAGGGCTGTCGCCGGCGAGGCGGGCGTGCAGTTCCTCTCCATTTCCGGCAGCGACTTCGTCGAGCTCTACGTCGGCGTCGGCGCTTCCCGAGTGCGCGACCTCTTCGACCAGGCGAAGAAGGTGGCCCCGGCCATAATCTTCATCGACGAGATAGACGCCGTCGGACGCCAGCGCGGCAGCGGCCTCGGCGGCGGCCACGACGAGCGCGA
>DVKN01000274.1 GCA_018716005.1 Candidatus Scatomorpha stercoravium | reverse complement strand
CGGCTATCAGCAGATAGCTGTCGGAGGAGCTGATGGTCGCGGCGAGTATGCCGGCCATGACCAGACCCGCGAGGATCGGCGGGAGCAGATTGGTCGAGAGCAGGATGAACACGTTCTCGGCGTCGGAGGCGGTGGTCAGGTCGGTCGGGAAAAGCTGACGTCCCATGATGCCGATGAACACGGCGACGGTGAGGCTTATCAGCACCCACACGGTGGCGATGCGGCGGCTGCGGGTGAGCTCGCGCTCCTGCCTGATGGCCATGAAGCGCAGCAGCACCTGCGGCATGCCGAAGTAGCCGAGGCCCCAGGCCAGGCCGGAGAGGATGGTCACGGCGCTGTATCCGGCCCTCTCGCCGAACTGCGGCACGCCGTCCGTGATGACCTGGACGCCGTTGGCGTCGGTGACGGGCGTGGCCATGCCGAAGAACTCGAGGAAGCCGGGAATCTCCTTCGCGTTGGCAATGACGTCGTCCACGCCGCCGGCGGTGACGCAGCCCACGGTGACCACGACGACAAGGGCGATAATCATGACGACGGCCTGCATGAAGTCGCTCGCGCTCTCGGCGAGGAAGCCGCCGATGATGGTGTACAGCAGCACGAAGACCGCGCCGACTATCATCATGGGTACGTAGTCGAAGCCGAAGAGCGTGGAGAAGAGCTTGCCGCAGGTGACGAGGCAGCTCGAGGCGTAGACCGTGAAGAAAATGAGGATGAAGAGCGCCGCGATGGTCATGACCACCTTGCCCTTCTCGTGGAAGCGGTTGGAGAAGAACTCCGGCAGCGTTATGGCGTTGCCGGCCTTCTCGCTGTAGCGGCGCAGGCGCTTGCTGGTAATGAGCCAGTTCACGTAGGTGCCGACGGCGAGGCCAATCGCCGTCCAGCTCGCGTCCGCGACGCCGCACCAGTAGGCGACGCCGGGCAGGCCCATGAGCAGCCAGCCGGACATATCGCTGGCCTCCGCGCTCATCGCCGTAACCCAGGGCCCGAGCGAGCGGCCGCCGAGGAAGTAGTCCTCCGACGAGCGGTTCGCCCGCCGCGCGAAGACAAAGCCTATCGCGATGACCGCCAGCATGTAGCAGACCATCGTTATCATGATTTGCATGGTGTCGTTCATATTCCCCCACCTGACATGAAAAAGTTTAATATGCGCATAAGAAAATTTAATGCTGCCCCGTCATGATAACACAGCCCGGCGAATAAATCAAGCTAATTCGCAAAAGAAAAGCTCCCCCGGCATGAAAGGAGGCCCGGCTGCGCGCCGGGCCCCTTCCTTATCAGAGGAGTGGAGTTGAGAAAAAGCTGTATCAATTGTCGCTCGATCTATGGTAAACGGCGTTTCAGCCGGGTATGCGGGGGATGTCGTCGGGGACGGTCCCGGTCTCGTTCTCGGGGTCGGAGCCGAAGGTGACGGAGATGTCGAGGTATTCGCCGGAGCGGTAGACGGTTATCGTGCCCTCCTCGCCGGCGGCGTGGAAGCTGAGCTCTTCCGCGAGCTCGTCGCGGCTCTGCACGTCGTAGCCGCTGACGGAGGTGATGATGTCGCCGACGAGGATGCCGGCCGACTCGGCGGGGCTGCCCTCGACCACTCTGGTGACGTAGGCCCCGGCGGGCATATTGTAGTACTGCATGGCGGTGCGGTCGACGCTCTGGGCCTGCACGCCGAGCCAGGCGGGTTCGGCGTCGGGGTCGAGCTGGTTGTCGCCGGAGACGTAGCGGTCGGCGATGTGGACGGCGTCGTCAATCGGGACGGCGAAGCCTATGCCCTGCGCGCCCTCCTCGCTGGGACGGGCGGTTACGATGCCGACGACCTGGCCGTAGGCGTTGTAGACGGGGCCGCCGGAGTTGCCCTCGTTGACGGCGGCGGTGAGCTGGAACATATTCGCCGTGCCCTCCTCGGTGGTGATGAGGCGGTCGGTGGCGGAGACCATGCCCTCGCTCATGGAGTAATTAAGCTCGCCGAGCGGGTTGCCGACGGCGTAGACCGTGTCGCCGACGCGCAAATCGTCGCTGCTGCCGAGCGTGGCGGCGGAGAGGCCGCTCGCGTCAATCTTGATGACGGCGACGTCGTTGTTGCGGTCGAAGCCTATGACCTCGGCGGTGTACTCGGTCGTATCGTAGCCGCTCTCGTCGGAGAACATGACGTTTATGTCGTAGCCGCCGGCGTAGGCGTCCTCTATGACGTGGTAGTTCGTGAGGATGTAGCCGTCCTCGCTTATGACGAAGCCGCTGCCGCTCACGCTGCCCTGGACGGGCATACCCCAGAGGTTGGTGGTGACGATTTCGGTGTTGATGCCGACGACCTGCTTGAGCGCCAGGTTGTAGTAGATGTCGCTCGCGCTCATCATGCCGCCCGCCTCGCTCGAGACGACGGAGCCGGAGGCCGTGGGCGCGGGCTCCTGGGTAAGCGAGGTTGTCGGCGCAGGAGAGGCCTCTCCGGCAAAGCTCTGGGCTATCACGCCGCCCGCCCCGCCGCCTACGAGGGCGCAGACGAGGCAGAGGGCGACGACCGCGGCGGCGGGCATACCGCGCCGCACCTTCTTCGGCTTGGCCTCCTTCTCCTTGCGGCCGTTGGAGGGCGAGTAGAAGTTCGCGGCGCCCTCGCTCGTATAGTTCGCGTCGCGGTAGCAGGGGCGCTGCTTCGCGTCGAAGCTCTTGCCGGCGTCCGGCTTTACCATGCGGTAGCTGCCGTCGGGCTCCTCCGCGGCGTTATCGCAGCCGGCGGAAGCCTCCGCCGCCCCGGCGTCCGGGTTCGCGGCGTTTTCGTTCACGCTTTCCTCGGCGGCGTTTTCCTCGCCGGGGACGTTCTCGTTCCTGCTTTCGTTTTCATCATATGGGTACATGGTCTTTACCTCCCATGCTTTCTGTTTACGAGCGTAATGATAAAATACACTTGTGACGCTGTCATGAACAAATGCCAAACAGTATTTTAAAAATATAAATGCCGTTTATGAACGAAAAAGCGCGCCGGGAAACCCGGCGCGCCCTCGCTACTGCGCTTACTCTATGGCTATCGTATTGTGCTCGGGGAGCTTCTTCACGTCCGCCTTCGGGACGGTGAGGCTCAGGATGCCGTCCGCGAACTTCGCATGGACGTCCTCGCTTTTGATGTCGCCGACGTAGAAGCTGCGCTGCATCGCGCCGGAGTAGCGCTCGCGGCGGATGTAATTGCCCTTCTTGTCCTTCTCGTCCTTGTCGAGGCCCTTGGCCGCGCTTATCGTCAGGTAGCCGTCGGAGAGCTTCACGTCCACTTCGTCCTTCTTGAAGCCCGGCAGGTCGACGTCCAGCTCGTAGCCGTCGTCGGTCTCGCGCACGTCGGTCTTCATGAGGTTGCGCGCCTTGCGCCCGTAGAGGGCCCTGTTCGTCTCGCGGTTCATGCGCTCGAACTCGCGGTCGAAATCGCGGAAGTCATTGAAGAACTCGTCGAAAAGATTTTCACCAAAAATGCTCGGCAACATAAGTCATTCCTCCATTCGATATAACCGTTGCCGCCCGTATGCCGGGTGCATTGCTTTAAACGTTTCTCATGAACTCTCTTTCAAGTTCGCCTTTATTATAGCACCGGAATTAGCACTGTCAAGGGGAGAGTGCTAATGTTAACAAAGGACGCAATGTTTGTTCACATTTCATGCGATAATCTGTAAAGCGCTTACCAGCTTCGGAAATTAACTGGGAAAATTCGGGCCGAGACGGGGCTGGAAAAAGCGGCGGCGGCGTGGTATAATACCATATCCGACATTTGGAGGCGTGGATATGGAGCTCTTTTACGGCCGCCCGGAGGACTGCTCGGGCCGCCTCGTGCGGGAGACGCGCGTATACGATTACCTCGACGGGCTGGGAGTGGAGTACCGGCGCACGGACCACTTCGACATGCCGGCGATGACCATGGAGGACTGCAACAAAATCGACGCCGTGCTCGGCGTGCTTATCTGCAAGAACCTCTTCCTCTGCAACCGGCAGAAGACGGACTTCTACCTGCTGCTCATGCCGGGCGATAAGCCCTTCCGGACGAAGGAGCTCTCGAAGAAGCTGGGCGTGAGCCGCCTCTCCTTCGCGCCGGAGGACGCGATGCTCGAGCTCCTGGACATACAGCCCGGGGCCGTGAGCGTCATGGGGCTCATGAACGACAGGGACAAGCGCGTGCGCCTCGTCGTGGACGGCGACGTGCTGCGGCAGGAGTATTTCGGCTGCCATCCCTGCGTGAACACCTCGAGCATAAGGCTGCTCACGCGCGACGTCGTGGAGAAGTTCATACCCTCCACCGGGCACGAGATGACGGTCGTGGAGTTGACCGGCGAGGACTAAATCAAAAAAGGGCCGGGCCCGCGTTTGCGGGCCCGGCTTTGCCGTATCCTGTGGGTTCAGAGCGTATCGCATATCGCGCGCAGCTCCCGCGCGGCGGCCTCGACGTCGCTCTGGGCGAAGAGGGCGGAGACGACGGCGGCGCCCGCGAGGCCGCAGCCGCGCAGCGAGGCGATATTCTCCTTCGTTATCCCGCCAATCGCGACGACGGGGATTTTCACCGCGCCGGTAATCGCGGCGAAGCCCTCGGGCGTGACAAAGTGGCCGCGGACGTCCTTCGTGCCCGTGGGGAAGGCCGCGCCGGAGCCGAGATAGTCCGCGCCCGCGGCCTCGGCGGCCAGGGCCTCCTCGACATTGTGGGCGGAGACGCCGATTATCCGGCCCTCGCCGAGCAGGGCGCGGGCCCTGGCGCAGGCCATGTCCTCCTGGCCGACGTGGACGCCGTCCGCGCCGGAGAGCAGCGCGACGTCGACGTTGTCGTTTATGACGCAGCGCACGCCCAGACGATGGCACAGCCCCACGACCCAGCGCGCCTCGCTCAGGAACGAGCGCGGGTCGAGCTCCTTCTCGCGCAGCTGCACGAAGGTCGCGCCGCCCTTTACCGCGGCCTCTATCTGGTCCATGAGGTGGTCGGGATCGCGGGCCCAGGCCCTGTCCGTAACGGCGTAAAGCCTCAGCTCGCCGGGTTTTATCTTCATCGTATTACCTCCGATGTCCTTGTCTGTTTATCACTTTGCGTACATGCGCCCGACTATGTAGTTCGAGACGCGGCGCGGGAGCAGCTTCGCCGCCGCGGCGGCGGCCTTATACGGGACGCCGAGGGCCACGAGCGGCTTTGTCCGGCGCGCGAGGGCGATGTGGGCGACATAGGCCCCGGCGGCCTCGGCGCTCATGCCGTTGAGCTCGTCGCGCTCCATGCGGCGGACGGAGCGCTCAACCCGCTCGGCGTAGCCGTCCTCGACGGCGTTCTTGCGCCGCGCGGCGGTAAAGCCGCTCTTAATGTCGCCGGGCAGTACGGCGCAGACGCTTATTTTGCAGGGCCGCACCTCATTCTGGAGCGCCAGCACGTAGGCGTCTATCGCCGCCTTGCTGACGGAGTACCAGAGCTGGAAGGGTATGGGCAGTATGCCCGCGATGGAGCTCATGCAGACAATCCGCCCGCCCCCGGCCGCGCGCATATGCGGCAGTACGGCGCGGACGGCGTTGTCCGTGCCGAAGAGGTTCAGCTCGAGCTGCGCGTGGGCGTCCGCCGCGCTCGTGTGCTCGGCGGAGCCGGAGATGCCGAAGCCCGCGTTGCAGACCAGGATGTCAATACGCCCGGACCGGCGCAGGCACTCGTCAACCGCCGCGCGGACGGCGGCCTCGTCCGTGACGTCGCAGCTTATGTGCTCGACGCCTCCGGCGCTCTCGCCATGGCGCGAGAGCTCAAATACCCGGCAGCCGGCCCCGGCAAGATGCCGGGCGGTGCTGCGGCCTATGCCGCCGCTGCCGCCGGTAACTATGGCTGTTTTCATATACTTTCTCCGCTTATATAAAGGTCTCCGGCCTGCGGGGGGTTGAGCAGGCTTTTTTGAGCTTTGTCCGGGTGGCGGCGAGGAGGACGGGGTTCAAGCCGCGGGCGAAGTTGGGGCAGGTGAAGACGCAGTGCATACAGGTGATGCACTTGGCGTTCTCGGTCTTCCAGGGCTGGTCGGCGGGGATGGCCCCGACGGGACATTCGCGGGCGCATTTGCCGCACTTGAGGCAGCGCTGGCGGTTGGCCGAGGGGTGGAGCGGGACGCCGCCGTAGCTCTTATAGGGCCG
>DVKN01000273.1 GCA_018716005.1 Candidatus Scatomorpha stercoravium | reverse complement strand
TCTTCTTCTTTGATCCGCGTCGGAGCATCTCCAGCGCCGTAAAGATACCGGCAGGCCCCGCGCCGACAATTACGACATCAGCGTTCATAGTAACCTCCAGACATAAAAACAGCACGCTCAGTCCGCGTGCTTAAAACTGCTTACGTGTTGACTTCGTTCCGGTCTTACGACCGGAACGAAGTGGAGCGGGCAACGAGATTCGAACTCGCTACCTCCACCTTGGCAAGGTGGCGCTCTGCCAAATGAGCTATGCCCGCAAAACCTTATGTATTATACCACGATATGAGGATATGTCAAGTACCTAATTTGATATTTCGGTTTATCCTGCGGCGTGATATAATTGAGTGAAGTCATTAAACCAGCTTTGGAGGCGTTGATATGATAAAATCCACCGTCACAGCGCTGCTTCCACACCCTGCCTGCCGCGTATGGGACGTCCTCACCGGCGTTGAGGGCTATCCTCGCTGGCGGGGTGGCGTAAGCCGGGCAGAGCTCACGCCGGACGGGTTCATCGAGTACGCGCCGGGCGGCTTCGCGACGCGCTTTACTGTCACGCAGAGGAAGGAGGGCGCGCTCTGGGGCTTCGTGATTGAAAACGCCAGGCTGACGGGCTCCTGGCTCGGCGAGCTGCGCGCCGTCGGAGATGGTACACATGTCGCTTTCACCGAGGTCGTGCGGCCGAAAAACCCGCTCCTTATCCCCCTCGTAAAGCCCTATCTGCGCCGTCAGCAGCGGCGCTTCATGGAAGACCTCAAAGCAGCGCTTTGAGCCGGCTGGCGGCGTCGTCCGCGGCCCTGAGGCCGAGGTCATAAAATAAACGAACAGCCGGGGCGTTATGCTCCGGCTGTGCTTTATGCCGCGGCTTCGGGGGATTCGGACGGCGGGACGCTCTCCGCCGGGGGCGGGGTTTCGGTCTCGGGCGGCCGCTCGGGGGCGGTGAGGCTCGCATAGGTAAGCGGGCCGTCGCACTCCGGGTAGTCCTGGTCGTCCCACCAGTAGCTCCCCCACATCTGGCTGTCGCTGACGAGGAAGGTGTTCGCGAAGCCGAGGCTCATCGCGCGCGAGATGTCGCAGTGGTAGCTCTCGCCGTCGACGGTGATGATGTTCCAGTAGTGCTCCGCGCGCTCGAAGCGGCCCTCGACCACGAGGCATTCGACCTCGCCGGCGTCGCATATAGCCTTGAAGGCGGTTGCCACGCCCTCGCTGTCGGCGCGGCCCTCTATGAGCGCGCTCCAGAGCGTGCCGGGCGCGTCCTCGGAGAAGGAGCACTCGTTCGCGAGCGCGACGGCGCATTGCAGCGCGCGGAAGGCCGCGTCCTCGGCGGAGACGTAGCCCGCGAGGCGCGAGACGGTGTTCTCGATAACCGCGCGGCGCGAGCTGAGCGCGCTCTCGCTGGCGCCGTAATCGAGCTCGAGCTCGACTATGCGCTGGAAGCCCCCGCCCGTATACACGTTCACCCTGGCCTCCGGCCGCTCCACGCAGGCGAGCGGGTCGGAGAAGTAGGCCTCGTCGACGTAGCCGCGCACAGCGCCCTCGTCGACGTCGGAGGCCCCGACCATGGCGACGAGCCGCTCACCCATCGAGGCGAGCGTTTCGCGTATGGCCTCGTAGAGCCCGGCGGCCGTATTCACGCTGACGATGCTCTCGAGCTCCTCCGCCGTGCGCTTATAGTAGACGAAGACCTCCGCCTCATAGTAGGCGACGATGCGGTCGAGGTCGTAGCTGATGTAGTCCACGGCGTAGGCGCCGAGGGCCGTCTCGGTGCTGACCTCGCGGCAGGCGGCGGCGAGGTCGTCGGCGATCTCGCCCTCGTAGGAGCCGAAGTGCAGTACGGCGCTCTCCGCGTGCTCGGTGACGAGGTTGTTTATGGCCAGCGTGAGCTCTATGTAGTTGTCGACCTCCACCGTGCCGGCGGCAGAGGTCTCGCGCGGCAGGCTCTCATACTGCGAGTGGGAGAAGTAGGTCTTGCTGAACACGGAGGCGCAGCCCGCGAGAGACAGCGCCATCAGCGCGGCAAGGGCCGCCGTCAGGGCTTTTTTCACAGTCTGCGCCTCCTTTTTCACAGATTACGCGCCCGTGAGGGCGGGAGCTTACATACCGAGGTCTTCGTCGATGAGGACGAGCTCGCACTTCTCCATACCCATCATCTTGTACATGAGTATGGTCATGCCGCGGCAGACGCGCTCGGGGCTGCGGCAGTCGTGGCACTTGAGCTCGCCGGTGGCGCAGGGGGTCTTCTTCCCCATGCTGCGCGCCCTGAGCGGGCCGGCGACGTTGCGCGCGCGGTATATGGCCGAGTCGAGGTCGGGACAGAGCTTGTTCCTGCCGGCGACTATGTACACGCGCTTGTGGCCGAAGAGCGTGGCGGCCAGGCGGTTGCCCATGCCGTCGATGTTCACTATCTCTCCCGTCTCGGCTATGGCGTTGGCCGAGCAGACGTAGGCGTCGGTCGTCATGGCGCGGGCCCTGGCGCCGTCCATGTCCTGCTCCTTCCAGTGCCAGGCGACGTCGGGACACACGGCGGTGAGCTTGTCGTAGAGGCCTATCGCGTCGGCCGTGCCGCAGCCGCCTATGCCGACGGTGGCGCCCGCGAGCTCGCCGGCGAGGTAGTCCGCCGCCTCAGCGCCCGTGGAGAACTGCCTGAAGTCCCAGCCACGGGACTCGAGGCTCTTTTTCAGCTTTTCAACGTCCATTTTTATTCCCCTTTCGTATAGCTATTCCTCGTTTATGTTTCCGAAGCCGTTGCCGAAGACGTCCTTGGCGTCCGTTACGATGAAGAAGGCGTTCGGGTCGATGGCCTTCACAAGCTTGCGTATGTCGGTTATCTGGCGCTTTTTGATGACGCACATGAGCACCTCGCGCTCCTCGCCCGTGTATCCGCCCTCGCCGCGCAGCTTGGTGACGCCGCGGTGCATCGTGGCGGTGATGGCCTCGTCGAGCTCGGCGCTCTTATTGCTGATGAGATAGCAGACCTTGCTCGTGTCGAGGCCGTAGAGCACGGTGTCGATTGCGCGGGAGACGACGAACATGGCGATGACGGCGTAGAAGGCGGCGTCGAGGCGGCGGAAAATGAGCGCGTAGGCGCTGATTATCACGACGTTGAGCGCCATGATAAAGGTGCCGAAGTTGATATACGGGTACTTCTGCCTGAGCACCTTCGCTATTATGTCCGTGCCGCCCGTCGTCGCGCCCGAGCGGTACACGAGGCCGAGGCCCGTGCCGTTGAGCGCCGCGCCTATGGTGCAGGCGAGCAGCGGGTCGTGCGTCGCGGCGAAGCCGAGGAGGTTGAAGCCGTCGATGAAGATATACGTGAGCGCCATGCCCGCGCCGCTCATGAGCATGAACCTGAGCCCGAAATGCCGCCACGCGAAGGCGAAGAGCGGGATGTTGAGCACGATGCTCAGCACGCCGACCGGGGCCCCGGTGAGGAAGTTCACTATTGTCGAGACGCCCGTGACGCCGCCGGGGACGACGGAGTTCGGGTAGAAGAAGAAGCAGTAGCCCACGGCGTAGCAGGCGGCTCCGCCGACGATATAGGCCAACTCGCGGACAATCTCCTTCGCGCTGTGCTTTGGCATGGTTTACTCCTCCAGCATATCGAGCTGCTTCTCTCCCCTGTCCTCGTCCTTCAGGAGGGCTCCGGCGGCGGGGAGGCTCCTCACGCGGTAGCGCGCGAGGTTCTTGATGCCGGTGTCGGCCAGCGGCCTCACGTCGGCGAGGGAATAGCGCGGCTTGAGCGTCATGACGCCGACGCCCTGGGTGCTCTTGCTCGCCTTGGGGGCCAGGAGCGCGGTGTTGAAGATGAGCGCGCGCCCCTCGGTTGATATGGCGGCGCACTCCACGTCGCCGGCGAGCGGCATGACCTTTACGAGCGGGCTCTTGTCCGAATAGGCGTTGACGAGCTTCTTCCGGTTCGTCTTCGTCTCGTAGACGGAGAGAGGCAGGCGCGCGGCCTTGCCGTTCGCGAAGCACAAAAGCGCCTCGCCCGAGTAGTCCCCGGCGTAGAGCACGGCCTTGACCGCCTCGCCGGAGTCCATATTGAGCTTGCTCGCGAGATACGTCCCGAGCTGGCTCGCGCGGGTGTCCTCAAAGTCGGCGAGCCGGGCCTTATAGACCTGCTGCCTGTCCGTAAAGACGAGGATCTCCCCCCTGTTTGTTCCCTCGAACTGGGTCATGGGCCCGTCGCCCTCCTTGTACTTCTGCTCGGAGGACATTCGCAGGCTCTGCGGGGTGATTTTCTTCAGATAGCCCTCGCGGGAGACGAAGACGTTGACGGGATAGTCCGGCGCGCCCTCGTCCTCGGGCTCGTCGGGCAGCTCGTCGGCGAAGACGATGCCGCTCTTCCTCGGCGAGGGGTATTGCTTTATTATGCGCCGGAGCTCGCCGACAATCACATTCTGAATTTTGTGCCTGCTCGCGAGCGTGTCCTCGAGCCCGGCTATCTCGGCCTCGAGGGCCTCCGTCTCGCCCGTGCGCTTGAGGATGTACTCGCGGTTTATGTTGCGCAGCTTTATCTCCGCGACGTATTCGGCCTGGACCTTGTCTATGCCGAAGCCCTCCATGAGGTTCGGCACGACGTCGCTCTCCCGCTCGGTATTGCGGATTATCGCGATGGCCTTGTCTATGTCGAGGAGTATCTTCGCGAGGCCCTTCAGGAGGTGCAGCTTCTCCTTTTTGCGCCTGAGGTCGAAGTATATCCTGCGCTTGACGCAATCGGTGCGCCAGGAGACCCACTCGCCGAGTATCTCGCCGACGCCCATGACGCGCGGCGTCCCGGCAATCAGGATGTTGAAGTTGCAGGCGAAGGAGTCCATGAGCGGCGTGAGCTTGAAGAGCTTCGCCATGAGCTTCTCGGGGTCCGCGCCGCGCTTGAGGTCGATGGCGAGCTTGAGGCCGCCGAGGTCCGTCTCGTCGCGCATATCGGCTATTTCCCTGCACTTGCCCGCCTTGACGAGCTCGGCCACCTTGTCCATGATGGCCTCGACCGTGGCGGTGTAGGGTATCTCATAGACCTCGATGATGTTCGCCTTTGCGTCGTAGCGCCAGCGGGAGCGCACCTTGAAGCTGCCGCGGCCCGTGCGGTATATCTCGCGCATGGCCTCCGTGTCCATGACTATCTCGCCGCCGGTCGGGAAATCCGGCGCGGGGAGCGTCGCCATGAGGTCGCACTCGGGGTCGCGGATGTAGTTTATGGCCGTCTCGCAGACCTCCGCGAGGTTGAAGCCGCAGATCTGGCTCGCCATACCGACGGCGATGCCCGTGTTCGCGCTCACGAGCACGTTCGGGAAGGCCGTGGGCAGGAGCGTCGGCTCCTTCATGGTGCCGTCGTAGTTGTCCGCGAAGTCCACGGTGTCCTTATCGATGTCGCCGAAGAGCTCGGCGCATATTGGCGCGAGCTTGGCCTCGGTATATCGCGAGGCGGCGTAGGCCATGTCGCGCGAGTACACCTTGCCGAAGCTGCCCTTGCTGTCCACAAAGGGCACGTTCAGCGCCTCGCAGCCGCGCGTCAGGCGCACCATCGTCTCGTATATGGCCGCGTCGCCGTGCGGGTTGAGGCGCATGGTCTGGCCGACGATGTTGGCGCTCTTAGTGCGCGCGCCGCTCAGGAGGCCCATCTTGTACATCGTGTACAGGAGCTTGCGGTGGCTGGGCTTGAAGCCGTCAATCTCGGGTATGGCGCGGGAGACTATGACGCTCATGGCGTAGGGCATATAGTTTGTCTCGAGCGTCTCGGTTATCGGCTGCTCGAGCACCTCCGCCCTCAGGCCCATGACGTTTTCGGCCGCCGCGCCCCTCTTCTGCGTTTCGGATGCTTTCTTGCTTTTGCGAGCCATTTATTTCCTTCCCCTGCCGCCGTGACCCTTTTTCTTCTTGCCCGTGGTCAGATTGCGGTGGCAGTGCGGGCAGACCTCCAGCTTGAAGAACTTGCGCAGCAGCGAGCCGCCGCACCAGGGGCAGCGGGCGTACTTCATGATTATCGCCGCCGTAAAGAGGAAGACGATAACGGCCACGATAAGCATATAGTTCGAGAGCTCGGGATTGCCCGCGCCGAAGAATATGCCGATGAGGCTGGCGAAGATGCAGATGGTGAAACCTATCGTTACCACCTTGCGGGTTGTCTTGATGTCCATTTGCTTTCCCCCTCAGGATATGTCGGCCAGGTCCAGGTACTGGCTGCCGAATTCGGATATGTGCTTTTTACGCCCGGCGAGGTCGTCGCCGAGGAGCAGGTCGAACATTTCCGCCGTGCGCTCGGCGTCCTCCGGCATGACGCGGATGAGCCGCCTTGTGGCGGGGTTCATCGTGGTGAGCCACATCATCTCCGGGTCGTTCTCGCCGAGGCCCTTCGAGCGGTTGATGCTGGCCTTCGCGGAGCCTATCTCCTCCATTATCTGCGCCTTCTCGCGGTCGGAGTAGGCGAACCAGGTTTTGCCGCCGGACTCTATCTCATAGAGCGGGCTCTCCGCGATGTAGACGTAGCCCTCTTTTATGAGCGTCGGCGCGAGGCGGTAGAGCATGGTGAGGATAAGCGTGCGTATCTGGAAGCCGTCGACGTCGGCGTCGGTGCAGATTATGACCTTGCTCCAGCGCAGGTTGTCGAGCTCGAAGGCGGGCAGCTCCTTTACGTGCTTCTGCGTCTCCACGCCGCAGCCGAGGACCTTCACGAGGTCGGTTATGACGTCGCTCTTGAAGATGCGGCTGTAGTCGGCCTTGAGGCAGTTGAGGATTTTGCCCCTGACGGGCATGATGCCCTGGAACTCGGCGTCGCGGCTCATTTTGCACGAGCTCATGGCGCTGTCGCCCTCGACGATGTATATCTCGCGCTTCGACACGTCGCGGCTGCGGCAGTCGACGAACTTCTGCACGCGGTTCGAAATGTCCATGCTGCCCGTGAGCTTCTTCTTTATGTTCAGCCGGGCGCTCTCCGCCTGCTCGCGCGAGCGCTTGTTTATGAGCACCTGGTCGGCCACGCGGTCGGCCTCGGCCTTGTGCTCGATGAAATATATCTCGAGTTGCGAGCGCAGGAACTCCGTCATCGCCTCCTGGATGAAGCGGTTCGTGATGGCCTTCTTCGTCTGGTTCTCGTAGCTCGTCTGGGTGGAGAAGCAGTTCGTCACCAGCACGAGGCAGTCCGCGACGTCCTGGAAGGTTATCTTGCTCTCGTTCTTGGAGTATTTCCCAACCTTCTTTATGTACCCGTCCACGGCCGAGACGAAGGCGCTGCGCACGGCCTTCTCCGGCGCGCCGCCGTGCTCGAGCCAGGAGCTGTTATGGTAGTATTCGATGAGGTTTACCTGCCGCGAGAAGCAGAAGGCGGCCGAGAGCTTAACCTTATACTCCGGCTTATCCGCCCTGTCGCGGCCGCGGCGCTCGGCCTGGATGAAATATGGGGCCGAGAGCGTCTCCTCCCCGGCTATCTCGCCGACGTAGTCGAGGATGCCGTTCTCGTAGAGGAAGTCCTCCGTCTCG
>DVKN01000272.1 GCA_018716005.1 Candidatus Scatomorpha stercoravium | reverse complement strand
GAGGCCCTCAGCGAGCACAACGAGCGTCTCCAGGCCGTCTACCGCGAGATAGAGGCCAACGAGGTCCGCTACGAGGCCTACAACATGGAGAACGCCGAGATAGTTGTCACCGCCTTCGGCACCGTCGCGCGCATCGCCAAGAGCGCCATCGACGAGCTCAAGGAGGAGGGCGTCAACGTCGGCATGATTCGCCCGATTACCCTCTGGCCCTTCCCGTACAAGGAGCTGCACGACGCGGCTATGGCGCCGGGCGTCAAGGCCGTGCTCGACGTCGAGCTCAACGCCGGCCAGATGCTCGAGGATGTCAAGCTCGCCATGAACGGCGAGAAACCGGTTGATTTCTTCGGCCACTACGGCAGCCAGATGCCGACGCCGGAGGAAATCAAAGCTAAGCTGCTCAGCATGAGGGAGGTACTGTAATGGCCGTAGTATTTGAGAAGACCAAGATGCTGACCGATACCGTGTTCCACTACTGCCCCGGCTGCAACCACGGTATTGCGCATCGTCTGGTCGCCGAGTCCATCGAGGAGCTCGGCCTTGAGAACAACGTCATAGGCGTCGCGCCCGTCGGCTGCGCCGTGTTCGCCTACGATTACTTCAACTGCGATATGTTCGAGGCCGCGCACGGCCGCGCCCCGGCCGTCGCCACCGGCATCAAGCGCGTGCATCCGGAGACCTGCGTCTTCACCTACCAGGGCGACGGCGACCTCGCCTCCATAGGCACGAACGAGATAGTCCACGCCTGCCACCGCGGCGAGAAGCTGACGGTCATCTTCATCAACAACGCCATCTACGGCATGACCGGCGGCCAGATGGCCCCGACCACGCTCGTCGGCCAGAAGACCACCACCAGCCCCTACGGCCGCAGCGAGGAGTGGTGCGGCGCGCCGATAAAGGTCTGCGAGATGCTCAGCCAGATCCCCGGCTGCTACTACGCCGAGCGCGTCGCCCTCAACACCACCGCCAACATCAACAAGGCCAAGAAGGCCATCAAGAAGGCCTTCACCTATCAGATGGAGGGCCACGGCCTGAACATCGTCGAGATCCTCTCCACCTGCCCGACCAACTGGGGCTTCAGCCCGGTCGAGGCCTTGAAGTGGCTCGAGGAGAACATGATCCCGTACTACCCGCTGGGTGTATACAAGGATAAGGGGGCCGAATAAGAATGAAGGAACAGTGTATATTCGCAGGCTTCGGCGGACAGGGCATGCTGCTCATAGGCAAGTTCCTGGCCGAGGCCGGTATGGAGACCGGCAAGCACGTGTCCTGGCTGCCCAGCTACGGCCCCGAGATGCGCGGCGGCACCGCCAACTGCTCCGTCGTCGTCTCCGATAAGCCCGTCGCCAGCCCGCTGATAGCCCAGGCCGACACCATCCTCGCCATGAACAAGCCCTCCCTCCTCAAGTTCGAGGGCGACGTCAAGCCCGGCGGCCTGCTGCTCATCAACAGCTCCATCATCGACATAAAGACCTCCCGCACCGACGTCGAAGCCGTCTACGTCCCCTGCAACGAGATAGCCGAGAGCGTCGGCAACCTCAAGGGCCCGAACGTCGTCTTCCTCGGCGCCTACGTCGCGAAGAAGCCCGAGGTCATAAGCAAGGAGGCCATCATCGAGGCCATGCGCGTCGAGCTCGGCGAGAAGAAGGCCCGCTTCCTGGACGGCAACATCAAGGCCCTCGAGGCCGGCATGGCCTACGTGCACGAGCACTACGGCGCCTGAGCCGGTTTAAACGCCTCGACGGCGAAAATAACGCACCGGGAGAGCCCTGCGGGGCTCTCCCTTTTCATATCCCGCAGCGGCGGCGCATAGGCTCTTGCGGGGGTGGTATCATGTGGCCGGTGAGGATAGCGGGGCGCGAGTGCGGGACGGTGTCCGCGCGCAGGCGCGGGGCGTATACGGAGTACGCGCTCGAGTGCGCAGACCCGGGACGGCCGCTGCGCATGTCGCTCTACGCTCGCGGGCGGGAGCTCTATCTCGGCGTCCCGGCTCCGGACGGGCGGGGGCGCGCGTCGCTCACGAGGCGCTTTACCCGCGCAGAGCTCGGCTCCTTCCCCGCGGAGCCCGAATACGCCGCGGAGGCCGGCGCGGGGCCGTCTCCGGAACCCAGGCCGCAGCCGGCAAAGCCCCCGACGGAGCCGGAGCCCGCCGCGGAGGGCTGGCGCAGCTCTTCGGACGGCACGCTCACGCGCCGCGAGGGCGGGCGGCTCATGGTGGCGCTCCCGGCGGCGGATGTGCGCCTCCCGGCCTGGGCCGCGGGGATTAAAAGGCGCATAGGCGCCCGGGAATACGTTGTGTTCCCGCGCTGAGTGTGCTATAATGTCGGCATAAGCGACACCAACGGAGGTAAACGCCATGCTTATGACTGACATAATCGCCAAAAAGCGCGACGGGGGCGAGCTCTCCCCGGAGGAGATAGGCTTCTTCGTGCGCGGCGTATCCGACGGCTCTATCCCGGACTATCAGACCTCGGCCCTCCTGATGGCCATAGTCTGGCGCGGCATGACGCGGCGCGAGACGCTCGAGCTCACGCTCGCCATGATGCGCTCGGGCGAGACGCTCGACCTGAGCTCCATATCCGGCGTAAAGGCCGACAAGCACTCCACCGGCGGCGTGGGCGACAAGACCTCGCTCGCGCTGCTGCCCATGGTCGCCGCCCAGGGCGTGCGCATGGCCAAGATGTCCGGCCGCGGCCTCGGGCACACGGGCGGCACGCTCGACAAGCTCGAGAGCTTCCCCGGCTTCTCCAGCGCGATGAGCGACGCGCAGTTCCTCGGCCAGGTGGAGCGCGTGGGCTTCGCCATAGCTGGCCAGACCGCCGACCTCGACCCGGCGGACAAGAAGCTCTACGCCCTCCGGGACGTCACGGGCACCGTGCAGAGCATACCGCTCATAGTGAGCTCCATCATGTCGAAGAAGCTCGCGGCGGGCGCGGACGTCATAGTCCTCGACGTGAAGGTAGGCTCGGGCGCGTTCATGAAGACGGAGGCCGACGCCCTGGCCCTCGCGCGGGAGATGGTCGAGGTGGGCCGCCTCGCCGGGAAGAGGACCGTCGCGTGCATTACGGACATGGACCAGCCCCTCGGCAGGGCCGTGGGCAACGCGCTCGAGGTAAAGGAGGCCATCGCCCTCCTGAAGGGCGGGGACGCGCTCGAGCTGCGCGAGCTCTGCCTCACGCTCGGCTCCTGCATACTAACCGAGGCGGGCGCGGCCGAAAACGACGCCGCCGCGCGCGCGAAGCTCGAGCGCGGCATAGCCGACGGGACGGCCCTCGCGAAGTTCGCCGAGTTCATCGCCGCCCAGGGCGGGGACGCGCGCGCGGTATACGATACCTCCCTCCTGCCCGACGCGCCCGTAAAGCTCGAGGTGCGAGCCGACAGCGCGGGCTATGTGCAGCGCATTGACGCCGAGGGCGTCGGCCTCGTGAGCATGCACCTCGGCGGCGGCCGCGAGACGGCCGAGAGCGGGATTGACCTCGCCGTGGGCGTCATACTCAACAAGAAGCGCGGCGACGCCGTGGAGCGCGGCGAGAGCATCGCGACCATCCACGCCCGCACGCCGGAGAGCGCCGCGAGCGCGGCGGAGCTGCTGAAGAAGGCCTATGCAATCGGGGCGGAGCGGCCCGAGGCCGTCCCCTTCGTAAAAGCCATTGTAAGAGCGGAGGAAGAAGCATGAAGATAACCTGCCTCGTCGACAACTGCGCCCTCGACGGCTTCAGCGCCGAGCACGGCCTCAGCCTCTGGATTGAGGCCGCCGGGCACAAGCTCCTCTTCGACACCGGGGAGACGGACGCCTTCCTCCGGAACGCGGAGCGGCTCGGCATCGACATATCGGAGGCCGAGGCCTGCGTCCTCAGCCACGGCCACCACGACCACGGCGGCGGCCTCGCGGCCTTCCTCGCGGCGAATTCGACAGCCCCGGTCTACGTCCACGCCGGCGCCTTCGATAAGCGCTACTCCAATAAGCCCGGCGAGGGGAAGAAGTACATCGGCATCGACCCCGCCCTCGAGCGCGAGCCGCGGGTTGTCATAACCGGCGCGGTGTGCGAGCCGCTGGAGGGCTTCACGCTGTTTTCTGACGTTATGGGCAATGAGCTGCACTCGAGCGCCAACGACGTGCTGATGGGCCCGGACGGCGTCACGCCCGACGAATTCAGGCACGAACAGAACCTTCTCGTCCGCGAGGGAGACGTCAGAGTGCTGATTGCGGGCTGCGCTCACAGGGGGATTGTCAACATAATCAACAGACTTTTCAACATAGACCCCACTCCCCCGACGGCGGTCATAGGCGGCTTCCACCTCGCCATCCCCGGCACGAGCGACGTGGACGAGGCCCTGGTCGACGGCACCGCCGAGCGCCT
>DVKN01000031.1 GCA_018716005.1 Candidatus Scatomorpha stercoravium | reverse complement strand
CGGAAAGACCACGCTGCTGAACATAATCGGCGGCCTCGACCAGTATACCGAGGGCGACCTCGTAATAAACGGCCGCTCCACGAAGGAGTATAAGGACCGCGACTGGGACACCTACCGCAACCACACCATAGGCTTCGTGTTCCAGACCTATAACCTCATACCGCACCAGAGCGTGCTCGCGAACGTCGAGCTCGCGCTGACGATTTCCGGTGTGGATCGCGCCGAGCGCCGAGAGCGGGCGATAAAGGTGCTCGAAAAGGTCGGCCTGGGCGACCAGCTCAACAAGAGACCCAACCAGATGTCCGGCGGACAGATGCAGCGCGTCGCCATAGCCCGCGCGCTCATAAACGACCCCGACGTCCTGCTCGCGGACGAGCCCACGGGCGCCCTCGACAGCGAGACGAGCGTGCAGATAATGGAGCTCCTGCAGGAGATAAGCCGCGACAAGCTCGTCGTCATGGTCACGCACAACGCCGAGCTCGCCGAACGCTACTCCACGCGCATAGTGAAGCTGCTCGACGGCGAGATAACCGGCGACAGCCAGCCCTTTGAGCCGGAGGCGGAGGAAAAGCCGCGCGAGGACACGGGGAAAAAGAAGCCCAGTATGTCCTTTATGACGGCGCTGAGCCTCTCCTTCAACAACCTCAGAACCAAGAAGGGGCGCACCATCCTCACCGCCTTCGCGGGCAGCATAGGCATAATAGGCATAGCTCTGATACTCTCGCTCTCAAACGGCATACAGACCTACATAGACCAGGTGCAGGAGGACACCCTGAGCACATATCCCATGACCATAGAGGCCGAGGCCGCCGACCTCTCCAGCCTCATGGAGGCCATGGCCGGCACCGGCAGCGAGCAGGAGGAGCACCCGCTCGACAAGGTCTACTCCAACGTAATCATGTACGACCTCATGGACAACCTCACGAACATGGACACGGAGACCAACGACCTCAAGAGCTTCAAGGAGTTCCTCGACAAAAACGGCGGGGACATAGACCAGTTCACGAGCGCCATACAGTACGTCTATGAGCCCAACTTCGATATATACACCCGCGACCGCGACGGGAACATCTCCAAGAGCGACGTCGTGGCGCTCCTGAACGAGCTCATGGCCAATATGTACGGCGGAGACTTTACGAGCTACTTCGACACGATGGGCTCCTTCTTCGCCGGCTTCGAGAGCTGGCAGGAGATGCTCCCCGGCGAGGACGGCTCGCTCATAAACGAGACGCTGCGCAACCAGTACGACGTCATATACGGCGCCTGGCCGGAGAATTACGACGAGGTCGTGCTGATAGTCGATAAGAACAACGAGGTAAGCGACCTCGTGCTGTATACCCTCGGCCTGCGCACGGAGCAGGAGCTCACCGAGTCGATGGAGGGCTATCTCGACGGCGAGGCGGCGGATATGTCCGTCGAGAGCTGGAGCTATGAGGAGCTCTGCGGCATGAGCTTCAAGCTCGTCGGCTGGTACGACAAGTACGTCTACGACGCCGAGACGGGCGGCTACACCGACGTCTCCGGCACGGCGGCGGGCCTCGATTACCTCTACGACAACGAGGACGTCGGCATAACGCTCAAGATAAGCGGCATCGTCCGCCAGAACGAGGACGCCGTGGCCGGCATGATGCAGGCCGGGGCCCTCGGCTACACGGCGGCGCTCGTGGAGGAGGTCATATCCGGCGCGGACGACAGCGACATAATCGTCGACCAGCTCGCGAACCCGGACGTGGACGTCCTCACGGGCCTGCCCTTCAGGACCGGCGACGAGCCCGAGCCCACGATTGAGGAGATACGCGCCGAGGCCGGCGAGTACATATCCGAGCTCAACGAGGCGGACGCCGCCGGGCTATACACCGCGCTGATAAGCACGCCCGAGGACGACTATCTCGACGCCATGGCCGACGAGGCCGTCGCGGGGCTCAGCCGCGAGGACATAGAGAGCATGATGAGCGAGGGCTACGCCGAGGAGATGGGCGTGGGCTCCGCGAGCGTGCAGGACTACATCTCCCGCATGGACGACGAGACGCTCATGGGCTACGTGCGCGAGATGGTGCGCGAGACCATAGCCGAGCAGTACAGCGAGGCCGTGCTGGAGCAGCTCTCCTCCCTCACGGATAAGCAGCTTGCCATGGCCCTCGACATGACCGAGCTCACGGACTGGCAGTACGAGTACGTCTACAACGAGCTCATGCCCGCGCGCTACTCCGACGGGAGCTACGAGGCGAACCTCGAGAACCTCGGCTACATCGACATAAACAGCCCCGACGGCGTGAACCTCTACGCGGTCAGCTTCGCGGACAAGGACGAGATAGCCCGCATCATCGACGAGTACAACGCCTCCGCCGATGAGGAGCGGCAGATAAGCTACACCGACTACGTCGCCATACTCATGAGCAGCATCTCCACGATAATCAACGCCATAAGCTACGTGCTCATAGCCTTCGTCGCCATTTCGCTCGTCGTCTCCAGCATCATGATAGGCATCATCACCTACATAAGCGTGCTCGAGCGCACGAAGGAGATAGGCATACTGCGCGCCATAGGCGCGAGCAAGCGCGACGTCGCCAACGTCTTCAACGCCGAGACGCTCATAGAGGGCCTCGCGGCGGGCCTGATAGGCATAGGCATGACGCTGCTGCTGAACATACCGATAAACATGATAGTGCAGCACTTCACAGGCATCGCGAACCTGCGCGCCATCCTGCCCGCCCTCGGCGGCGTGCTGCTGATACTCATCTCCATGCTCCTCACGTACATAGCGGGCCTCATCCCCTCCCGCTTCGCCGCGAAACGCGACCCTGTCGAGGCGCTGAGGACGGAGTAAAGGAAAAGCTCCCCATATTGGGGAGCTTTTTATCTTTCCGGGAGGGGGATATCGCGGCTGAGGATGAGCCGGCCGAAGCAGCAGACGGCCCTGCCCTCGGAGCGGGGGATGAACTCGTCGAGCGCGCTGCGGCGGCGGTTTATGGCGAGGAGGTAGGCGTTCCCGGCCCAGTCCTCGCAGTACTGGCGTATCACGGCCCGGCCGCCCGAGAGGAAGAGCCCGGCGTCGCCGTCGCGTATCTCCGCGCCGCGCTCGAAGAAGGCGCGGCCGCCGCGGCCGATATAGGGCTCGCACTCGTCTCCGGTGACGCGGACGGCGAAGTCCGCCCGGGGACGCCCGGCGCGGTCGGTGTACGTATATTTTTCCATGCGGGACACCTCCCCGGACGATGATACACCGCGCCCGCCGCGCTGTCAAGGCTTGCAAACGCGCCGGCGGGGGAGTAAAATATAAGCAGAATCTTTTTTAGGAGGCGCCATATGAACGAAGCCTACGAGAACCTGCTCACGCGCCGCAGCGTGAGGAAGTATAAGAGCGAGCAGATTAAGCCCGAGGAGCTCGACGCCGTGCTCAAGGCCGGGACCTACGCCCCCACGGCCCAGGGCAGGCAGAGCCCCCTCATCGTGGCCGTGCAGGACGCGGGCGACATAGCGCGCCTGAGCGCCCTCAACGCCGAAATCATGGGCACGAAGTCCGACCCCTTCTACGGCGCGCCGACCGTGGTCGTCGTATTCGCCGAGGCGGGGAACCGCAACGGCGTCCAGGACGCCTCGCTCGTGCTCGGCAACATGATGAACGCCGCCCACGCCATAGGGCTCGGCTCCTGCTGGATTAACCGCGCGCACGAGACCTTCGAGCTCCCCGAGGGCCGCGAGCTTCTGAAGAAGTGGGGCGTCGAGGGCGACTGGATAGGCGTCGGCAACTGCATCCTCGGCTACGCCGACGGGGACGCGCCCGCGCCCGCGAAGCGCAGGGACGGCTACGTGAAGATAGTCCGCTGAAGCGCCCGGAACCGCATAACGCAAAAAGCTGCCGCCCGGCAAATAAGCCGGGCGGCAGGCCGCGTTCTTAGGGAATATGCGCGCTCTCAGGGCGCGAGCAGCTTCAGTATGACGGGCCGGGTGAGCTCGTATACGCCGAAGCCCGGGTCGGGGATCCCTGCGGCCTCCATTGCGGCGCGCTGCTTGCCCGTCAGCGAGGTGTAGGGGTAGACGCCGAAGAGGAAGGGGATGAAGCCGTAGACGAACTCCCGCACGCCCTCCTCGCCGAGGCGGGGGAAGAACTTCGCGGCGCAGCGCGAGAGCGTCTCGAGCATCCTTGCGTAGCTGCGCTTGAACTCGACGAGGGCCTCGAGGGAGCTGCTTTCCTCCATGTCGTAGAGGTTCATGCTCATGAGCTTGAGCAGCATCCCCCGCGGCGTCAGCGTGCGGGCGAGGGCGTCGGCAAACTCCTCCTCGCTGAGCGTCTCGTGCCCGCGCTCTATGGCCGCGATGTCCTCCGTCCAGAGCTCGTACTCGCGCCGGAACAGGGCGAGGAAAATCTCCTCGCGGGTCTGGAAATAGTTATATATGGACGTGCGCGTAAAGGACGTGCGCCGCCCTATCTCTTTTATCGTGACTTCCTTGAAGCTCATCGTCCGGTAGAGCTCCGCGCAGGCGTTGATTATCTCCTCGCGCCTGGCTCGCGAGAGCTCCTCAGAGCACGCAGGCATATTGGCCGCCTCCTTCCGCGCTTACTGCGGGCGATTATACACCGCCCGGACGGGGCCGTCAAGCGCTCAGAACTCTATGAGCTCGTACTCGAGGCTGCCCATGCCGAGCGCGGCGGCGGCCTCCATCGTGTGCATGCCGTTGCGGGAGTTCACGCGCTCCATGAAGTGCTCCCGGCCCGGGTCGCCGGAGCTCATGACGAGGTCCATGCAGGCGCGGTCGAGCGCCACGGGGTCGAGGGAGGAGAGGATGCCGATGTCGGCCATGCAGGGGTCCTCGGCCACGACGCAGCAGTCGCAGTCGACAGAGAGGTTCTTCATGACGTTGACGAAGGCTATCCGGCCCTCGAAGTGCCGGTAAATGCTGCTCGCGGCGTCGGCCATGGCCTCGGGGAAGGCGGTCTTGTCGGCGTGCTTCTCCCAGCACTCGAAGCGGTCGTCGGTGAGGCCGGCAGAGTGGATGAGCGCCTTGCCCTTCGCGCTGGCGCAGCCAATCGCGAGCTGCTTGAGAGCGCCGCCGTAGCCGCCCATGGGGTGGCCCTTGAAGTGCGCGAGGACGAGCATGGAGTCGTAGTTCGTGATGTGGCTGGGCACGTGGTTCTCCTTGAGCACGCGGCCGTCCGGGATGGGCCAGACGTGGTCGGGGCCCTCGGCGTCCATGAGGTCGACGGCAAAGTATTTGTTCCAGCCGTGCTCCTCTATGAGCTTGAGGTGGGTGCCCGTGTGGTCGCGCACGCCGCCGGCGGCGTCGCCGTAGGCCGTGTTCGTCTCGCAGACCGTGCCGCCTATCTCGTCTATCATCGGCTTCCAGAACTCGGGGGTGATGTAGTTCTGGTTGCCCTGCTCGCCGGAGTGGAGCTTTACGGCGACTTTGCCGGGGAGGGAGACGCCGAGCTTGTGATACGCCTCCTGCACCTTTTCGGGGGTGATTTCACGGGTGAAATAGACCTTGGATTTCATCTTCGCTGCCTCCATAATATTTTACTTTACCGCTTCCGCGGCCCAGGCGGCCTCGCCGCCGCGCTTTATGAGCCTGCCGCCGCGCCAGTCCGCCTGCGGATAGAGAGCGCGCAGGCGGCTCTCGGCCTGGGATATGCCGCTGCCGCCGCTCGTGGCGAAGGGGATGAGCTTCACGCCCTCGAGAGAGCAGCGGTCGAGGAAGCTGTCCACTATGCGCGGCTCGACGTACCACCAGATGGGGAAGCCGACAAAGACGGCGTCGTACTCCGTGAGGTCGGGCACCTCGGCGCTCGCAAGCTCAGGGCGGCAGGCCTCGTCGTTCATCTCAACGCTCGTGCGGCTCGCGGGGTTGTTCCAGTTGAGGTCGGCGGCGGTGTAGGATACGGCGGGCCGTATCTCGAAGAGGTCGGCGTCCACCGCGCCGGCCACGGCCCTCGCCGCGCGGGCGGTCGTCCCGCCGGCGGAGAAGAAGACGGTCAGATATCTGCTCATAGGTATCACACTCCAAAAGTAAGCCATATTGCTGACACGGTGTCAGCACAGACAATATACCACCAAACTGACACGGTGTCAACACCCTGCGGGGGAAAAAGTTTCGCCCGACGGGAATTATCCCGCCGGGCGAGGTATATGGAGAATCGGGTAATATCAGTACTATGCTGATAGTATAGCATACATTGCGGCAGATTTAAAGTACCTAACCAAAAAAATTTTTGCACTCCGGCGGCTTAAAGGAGGCGGACGGTCTCCTCGAGGGGCTTGCGGAGCGAGTGATTGGGCAGCGGGCCCGCGCCTTCGGCGGCGTAGCCGAGGTCGAGCATCATGACGACGGCCTCGTTTTTGGGCAGGCCGAAGGCCTCGGCGGCCTTGTCGGGGTCGAAGCGGTTGAGCCAGCAGCTGTCCACGCCCTGGGCCGCGGCGGCGAGCATCATGTGCGTCGCGACTATCGCCGCGTCCTCGACGCCGGAGGAATACTTCTCGCCGGGGTAGGTGTAGACCTCCGTCGTGTCGTAGGCCACGACAAGGACGGTCGCCGCGCCGTAGCGGCAGGGGGTAAGGGCGTCAATCTTGGCGAGGGCCTCGGGGCTCTGCGCGACATATACGCGCTGCTCCTGCAAATTCTTAGCAGTAGGCGCAAGCCTCCCGGCCTCCAGAATAGCCCCCAGCTGCTCCGGGCCGACAGCCCGGCCGTCAAACTTCTTGCAGGCATAACGCCGCCGCACGAGTTCAGTGAAATCCATACCAGCACCTCCAATTATATTTATAAGGTATTCTACCACACCCACCAAAAAAAGAAAAGCCCAAGCCTACCCTTGCACCACCCCGCCAGCCAATGCCGGCCAAAGCCGGCGAGGCCCGCACCCACGTCCGTCTCGCACCCACGTCCAATGTCGCCGCTCCGCGGCGACGAGGACGGCTTCGCAGAATTTCGCCGCCTCAGCGGCGAAACAAATAGCATCGAATTCAAATAAAGGCAAATTCGTGCCGAATTTGCCGATTCCCGGCGGGGCTTTGCCTCGCCGGGAATACTTCTCGCGCAGCGGAG
>DVKN01000030.1 GCA_018716005.1 Candidatus Scatomorpha stercoravium | reverse complement strand
GCCGCCGCCGCGGCGGCTTTCGCGCGCCGCGTGTCGGATCTCGGCGCGGACGCGATAATCGCCCAGGACCTGGGCTTCATATCCGTCGCCCGCGCGGCGGCCCCGGAAGTGCCGGTCTTTGCCGGCGAGCGCCTGGGGCTGCACAACGCCGCCGGGCTCGAGGCCGTGCGCCAGCTCGGCGTGAGCCGCGTCTTCCTGCCCAGGGAGCTCACCCTCGGCGAGATAAGCGCGCTCGCCGCGCGGGGCATATGCTCCCTCGCCGTCTGCGTGCAGGGCAGCGCCTGCCCCGCGCGCGCGGGGCAGTGCTGGCTGGGCGCGGTCATGGGCAAGGGCAGCGCGAACCGCGGCGCCTGCGAGCGGCCGTGCATGTCGCGCTGGAGCCTCGGCGGGCGCATGGACGACTATCCCCTCGCGACGAAGGACCTGCGGCTGCTCTCCCGCCTCCCCGAGCTGGAGGCGGCCGGCGTCGGCTGCGCCGTTATAGGCCCCGGCACGGGCCGGCCCGAGCGCCTGGCCGCGGCGGTGCGCATAGCCTCGCTCTGCTCGCGTGAGGGCCGCGCGCCCACGGAGAAGGAGCTCGACGAGCTCGACACCGTCTTCGCCCGGCGCGAGTTCACGGACGCATACCTGGACGGCGACGTAAAATCCCCGGCGGGCGGCTTCACGGAGCCGGAGCGCGACGATATGCGCGCCGCCGAGCGGGCAATGAGCGCGGAGCGCCGCCGC
The DNA here is from genome assembly GCA_018716005.1 of Candidatus Scatomorpha stercoravium. GTDB lineage: Bacteria > Bacillota > Clostridia > Oscillospirales > Oscillospiraceae > Scatomorpha > Scatomorpha stercoravium. The sequence continues at coordinate 2,937 of DVKN01000030.1, read as the reverse complement.
TACGGCAATATAGAGCTGCGCCGGGTGAAGGTGGACTTCTTCTTCGCCGCCAAATCCGGCCGCCCGCTGCTCGCGGGCATACAGGACGAGGACGGCCGCCGCGCCGAGTGCAAGGGCCCCGTCGCCGCGCCGGACACGCCCGGCGTCAGGCTGACGGCCGAGGCCGTCAACAGCGAGCTGCGCCGGACGAAGGGCACGCCCTATCACTGTGGGCGCGTCATGACCCTCGTCCCCGGCTCCCTGCGCGTCCCGCCGGACACGGTGCAGCGCATGCGCGCGAAGCTCATCCACGACCTCACCGCGCTCAGGGCGCAGCCGCCGAAGCGCGCGACCGGCCCCCTCCCCGCCCCCGCGGGCGGCGGCGATATGCCGGAGAAGCTCCTCTACTGCGTGGAGGCGCTCTCCGCGAAGCAGCTCTCCCCCGAGCTCGCGGAGCTCGCCCCCGACTGGCTCTATCTCCCCCTCACGGAGATGAACGAGGCGGCGGACATGGTGGAGCTCTTCATAAAAAAGGGCGTGCGCGTGGCCGCCGTGCTGCCGCGCGTCATACAGGACGCGGAGCTCGGCGAGCTCGCGGGGCATTTGCAGCGGGCGCGCTCCCTCGGCGTCACCGAGGCGCTCGTCGGGAACATAGGCCATGTGGCCCTCGCGCGCATGGCCGGGCTGGAGGCGAGGGGCGACTACGGCCTCAACGTCTTCAACTCCTGGGCCGTCGGCGCGGCCGCCCGGGCCGGGCTCCTGAGCGTCACGGCGAGCTTCGAGCTCTCGCTCGCGCAGATAAAGGAGCTCTCCCGCGCCTCCGAGCTCGAGCTCATCGGCTACGGCCGCCTGCCCGTCATGTTGACGGAGCGGTGTATAATAGAGGCCAGCGCCCGCCGCTGCGTATGCCGGAGCGGCGCGAACCTCTCGGACAGCTTCGGGCGGGTCATGCCCGTGCTGCGCGAGTACGTCTGCCGCAACGCGGTCTACGGCCCGGAGAAGGTCTTCATGGCCGACCGCGCGGCCGAGCTGCTCGCGGCCGGCGTGAGCCGCTTCCGTCTGCTCTTCACGAACGAGGGCGCGCGCGAGTGCGTCGAGGTGACGAAGGCCTGCATGGGCCGGGGCTCCTACAGGCCGAACGGCCTCACTCGCGGATTCTATGTAAAAGGCGTTGAATGATATGGCTGTAATCCTTGCCTCCGCATCCCCGAGGCGGCGCGAGCTGCTGGAGATGCTCGGCGTCAGAAAACTTACCGTTATCCCCGCCCGCGGCGAGGAGCGCGCGCCCGAGGGCGCCCCGGCGGCCGAGGCCGTCGAGGCCATCTCCCGCGCGAAGGCGCTCGAGGTCGCGGAACAATGCTCTCCCGGGGACGTCATAATAGCGGCCGACACCGTGGTCTGCGTCGACGGCGACATCCTCGGCAAGCCCCGCAGCGAGGAAGAGGCCCGCGGCATGCTGCGCCGCCTCTCCGGCCGCGCGCACGAGGTCTTCACCGGCGTCACGGTCATATACGGCGGGGCCGTGCACTGCGCCGCCGAGCGCACCGAGGTGCGCTTCCGCGCCCTGGGCGACGAGGAAATCGCCGCCTATGTCGCGACGGGCGAGCCCATGGACAAGGCCGGCGCTTACGGCGCGCAGGGCAAGGGCTCCCTCTTCGTCGAGGGCATCACGGGCGACTTCTTCAACGTCATGGGCCTGCCCGTCTGCCGGCTGGGCCTTATGCTGAAAGAGGCGGGTGTGGAACTGCTGTGAAGGAATACCTGAAGAAAAACGGAATACGCCTGGGGATAATCCTGCTCGTCATACTGCTCGTCGCCTTTATATCCAGCCAGGCCCTCTCGGGCGGCGCGGGCTTCCTCACGAACTTCATCCTGAACGTCCGCGAGCCCATCAGCAAGGCCGCGACGGCCGCCGGCGACCTCCTGGAGGGCATCTACGGCTACGTCTTCCGCTATGAGGAGCTGCAGGCCGAGAACGAGGCCCTGCGCATCCAGCTCGCCGAGGCCCAGGAGGCCGCGCGCGAGGGCTCCGAGGCCGTGGAGGAGAACCGGCGCTACGAGACCCTGCTCGGCTTCGCCGCGGACAACCCCGACTACGTCATGGAGCAGGCGCGCATCACCGCCTGGAGCCCGAACAACTGGGAGAGCCTCTTCCAGATAAGCAAGGGCTCCCTGAGCGGCATCGAGGCCGGCGACGCGGTCATAACCGAGTACGGCGCCTTCGTCGGGCAGGTCACCGAGGTCGGCACGAGCTCGGCCACCGTGCGCACGGTCATAGACGTCAACACCTCCGTCGGCGTCCTCGTCGGGGCGGACGGCTCCGCCGCCATGCTCGCCGGCGACTACGCGCTCATGGGCGAGGGCCTCGTGAGCGTCACCTGGCTCACAGAGGGCGCGCAGCTCTTCCTGGACGACGAGATTCTCACCTCCGGCTCCGGCGGCCTCATCCCCTCCGGCCTCGTCGTCGGCACGGTCTCGAGCATACAGACCGAGGCCGCCGGCCAGACCGAGTACGGCATAATCGCCCCCGCGGCCGACCTTGACTCGCTCGTGCAGGTCTTCGTCATAAAGGACTTCGGCGACACCGCGGCCCAGGAGACGCAGCCCGTCGAGACGCCCGCGGCCTCCGCCTCCCCCTCCCCTTCGGCGGAGCCCTCCGCCCCGGTGACGGGAGGCTGAGATGATACGCGACCTCATCGACCGTGAGAAGCTGCGCCGCGCGGCGCTCTACCTCGTATACATCCTCGCCGCCGTATTTTTGCAGGACACGTTCTTCGGCTCGCTCCGGCTCTTCGGCATGAACATGATGTTCCTGCCCGCCGCCGCTGTGGCCATAGGCGCGTTCGCCGGCGGCGTCTGGGGCGCGGCCTTCGGCGTCGTGCTCGGCTTCCTCGCCGACATCAGCTACGGCTATACGGCGCTCTTCATCGCGCTCTTCCCCGTGATGGGCTTCTTCGC
>DVKN01000271.1 GCA_018716005.1 Candidatus Scatomorpha stercoravium | reverse complement strand
GAGCTCTGGAACCAGCCGCGGAACTGGTCGCCGCCCTCGAGGTACATCTCGGCGGGCCAGCGGCCGGGGCTGTCGAGCTCCATGGAGGCGATGTGGGTGCTGCCGGAGTCGAACCAGCCGTCGAGGGTGTCGGTCTCCTTGGTGAAGTGCTTCCCGCCGCAGTGCGGGCAGGTGAAGCCCTCGGGCAGGAGCTCGGCGGCCTCGAGCTCGAACCAGGCGTTGGAGCCGCGTTCGCGGAAGATATTGCTCACGGACTCTATCGTCTCGTCGGTGCAGACGGGCTTGCCGCAGTCGGAGCAGTAGAAGACGGGGATGGGGAGGCCCCAGCGCCTCTGGCGGGAGATGCACCAGTCGGCCCTCTCGCGGATCATGGCAATCATGCGGTCGTGGCCCCACTCGGGCATCCACTTGACCTCGTCGGTGGCGGCGCAGGCGGCGTCCTTGAAGGCGTCGACGGAGCAGAACCACTGGTCGGTGGCGCGGTAGAGTATCGGGCTCTTGCAGCGCCAGCAGTGCGCGTACTGGTGGATGATGTCCTCGGAGGCGTAGAGCGCGCCGCAGTCCTGGAGGTCCTTTAAGATGGCCTCGTTGGCCTCGTCGGTGGTGAGGCCGCAGTACTTGCCGGCCTCCTCGTTCATGAAGCCGCGGTCGTCGACGGGGACGGTCATGCCGATATGGACCTTGCCCTCGGCGTCGTACTTGCGGCAAATCTCATAGTCCTCCTGGCCGTGGCCGGGAGCGGTGTGGACGCAGCCGGTACCAGCGTCGAGCGTGACGTGGTCGCCGAGGATAATGACGCTGTCGCGGCCGATAAGCGGATGGGTGGCGGTCATGAACTCGAACTCCGCGCCCTTCATCTCGGCGAGAACCTCGAAGCTCTCGACGCCGCCTATCTCGGCGACGCGCTCCATAAGCTCCTTGGCGATGATGTAGACCTCGCCGTTCGGGGCCTTGGCCAGGACGTAGTCGAAGTCGGCGTTCAGGCATATCGCGAGGTTGCCGGGGATGGTCCAGGTCGTCGTCGTCCAGATAAGGAAGTAGAGGTTATCGAGCTCGCAGTACTTGGAGAGCTTGCCATGGTCGTCCTTGACGCGGAACTTCACGTAAATGGACTTGCAGGGGTCCTCGGCGTACTCAATCTCGGCCTCGGCGAGGGCGGTCTCGTCGTGCGGGCACCAGTAGACGGGCTTCTTGCCCTTGTAGATATAGCCCTTCTTGTACATCTCGCCGAAGACCTTTATCTCCTCGGCCTCGAACTTCGGGTTCATGGTGAAATAGGGCTTGTCCCACTCGCCGAGGCAGCCGAGGCGCTTGAAGGCGTCGCGCTGGACGTTGACGTAGTGGAGGGCGAAGTCGCGGCAGGCGGTGCGGAACTCGGCCGTGGTCATCTCCTTGTGGTTGAGCTTCTGCTCCTTGATGATGGCCGACTCAATGGGCATGCCGTGGTTGTCCCAGCCGGGATAGTAGATGGCCTGGCGGCCGGACATGGACTTATAGCGGACGATGAAGTCCTTGAGGCACTTGTTGAGCGCGGTGCCCATGTGTATCGAGCCGTTGGAGAACGGAGGGCCGTCGTGCAGGTCGAATATCGGCCGGCCCTCGGTGCGCTTGAGCATCTCGTGGTAGAGGTCCATGTCGTACCACTGCTGGAGCATCTCGGGCTCGCGCTTGGGCAGGCCGGCGCGCATGGGGAAGTCGGTTTTCGGCAGGTTTACGGTGGCGTTATAGTCCTGAGGCATCTTGCGTTTTCTTCCTCTCTGTCTTTTAAGAATATAAGGCGCCTTAGCGCCGGAATGGGGCCGCGCTGCGGCCCCGGGCGGTGTTTACTTCGTGTTTCCCATGTCGAAGAGGCGGGTGACGTCGTCGGGGGTTATCTTCCCGCCGGGGGCGGCGTCCATGACGTCGCTGACGTCTATCTTCGGCTCGGGCTCGTCGGGCAGGCGCTCGACGCTCTCGGATATGCTGCGGACGGTCTCGTCCACGTCGGCGCGGGCGGGCTTGGCCGGGAGCTCGCCGGCTTCGAGCTTCCTGAGCGTGTCCATGGCGTAGGAGCAGACCTCGCGGGCGTCGGAGTAGAAGCGCTCGAGGGCGCTGCGCGCGGCGTCGAGCCTCTGTTGCTCGCGCTCGCGTTCGGCCTGGAGGGAGCCGAGCACCTCGTCGGCCTGGGCCTGGGCGTCGGACACGAGCTTGTCGGCCCGCTCGCGGGCCTCGGATTCAATCTGGTTGGAGAGCTTCTGGGCGCTCATGAGCGTCATGCGCATGGCGTCCTCGCTGGCGCGGTACTCCTCAATCTTGTCGACGAGCACCTTCAGCTTGGCCTTGAGCGTGGAGTTCTCGCGCTGAGCGCTCTCCAGCGCCTGGGCGGCCTCCTCCATGAAGTCGTCCACGCCGGCCATGTCGTAGCCGCCGAAGACGGCCTTTTCAAATGTCCTCTCCCGGATGTCCTGAGGGGTCATACTATATCTTCCTTCCCACATTATGAATGTTTATTTTTTAAAGATATAAGCCTGAGCTCTCCATCTGGCTCACGGCGTCGGCTTCGGTGACCTCCTCGCCGTTGGGGACGACGAGGTAGATGCTGCCTGACACGCGCTTGACATAGCCCTGCAGGGCGTAGGCCGCGCCGCTCATGAAGTCGAGCAGGCGGCGGGCGTCCACCTTGCCGGCGTTCTCGAGGTTCAGCAGCACGGTGCGTCCCTCGAGCAGGCTGTCGGCCAGCTTGGCCCCGTCCTCAAAGCGCTTGGGCGAGGCCATGAACATCTGGGGCTTCGCTTGCGCGGGAGCGGCCCGGCGGGATGGCGCGGAAGCCTCTGCGGCGTCTGCGGCGTCCGCCTGGCGGCGCAGCTCCCGCTTAGGTATTCGGAATGCCGGCCGGGCTTTCGGCGCGGCCGGTATGGCGTTGGTTACGGGCTCGACTTCCTCCGGCTCGGAGAAAAAGCTCGCGCGGCGCGGGGCGCTCTCCGCCTCGCGCGCGGCCTCATCGCCGTCCGACGCGGAGCCGAAGAAATCGTCGTCCTCGTCGTCGTAGGGGTGGGCCAGTTTTTTCAGTTCGTCAAAGAATCCCATCGCTTATCTCCCAGCCGGGCGGGAGTAGTCTCTCGCCCCGAATATGGCAGAGCCGACGCGGACCATGTTCGCGCCCTCCGCGATTGCGGCCTCGAAATCGCCGCTCATGCCCATGGACAAAAGGTCCATAGGGGTATTATCGTATTTTTTCCCGGCGATGTCAATAAAAAGCTCGCGCATCGCCGCAAAATATGGCCTCGAATCCTCCGGCGAGGCCCCGACGGGGGGTATCGCCATCAGCCCGCGCACCCTGACGTGCTCCTTCTCAGCCGCGAAGGCGACTGTTTTTTCCACATCCTCGCGCATGAGGCCGCTCTTGGCCGCCTCGCGGCCGATGTTCACCTCGAGGAGGATGTCCTGCACGAGGCCGAGCTTCGCGGCGCGGGCGTCTATAAGCTCGACGAGCTCGGGGCTGTCCACGCTCTCGATGAGGTCGGCCGTGCCGACGAGGTACTTCACCTTGTTCTTCTGCAGGTGGCCGATGAAGTGGAGCGGGGCGCCGTCGTAGGCGTGCGCGGCGTTCTTCTCCAGGAGCTCCTGCACGCGGTTCTCCCCGCAGGCGTCCACGCCGGCGGCGACGGCCTCCCTGACGCGCGCGGCGTCGTTCATCTTGCTGGCCGCCACGAGCAGCACGCGGCGGCCGCCGGCCGCGTCCTCTATCCGCGCCCGGACTGCGGCGACATTTTCGGCTATCGAAGGCATATCTATCTATCTCCTTGAAAAACTATCTCCGCGTCTGCAAACCTCAGGTACAGCGTCTCCTCCAGGCCGCCGGCGAGCTCGAACACGGCGGCGCCGCCGTTCAGGGAGACGAGGCGGGCGGGATATTCCCGTCCGGCTATGCGCAGGAGGGCCTCGCCGCCCTCGAGCGCCGCCGCGCCCGCTGGGAGGGCCGCGGCGAAATACCACCTGCGTCCGGTGACGAGCCGGCCCGCGGCCGGGCTCTCGCCGGCAGAGAGGGCCATGAGCTCCGCGAGGCCGTCCCCATCCAGCCCCTCGAGCGCCTCGGGGCCGAGATATTCGAGCGCGTCCGTGCTGCGCGACCATATGGCGCTCACGGGGCTCCTCAGGAGCTCGTACGCGGCGTCGGGGCCGTCAGACCAGAGCGCGGCGAAGGGCTCGGCGAGCTCCGCACGGCCCGAGGCCGCGGCGTAGGCCGCCGCGCGGGCCAGCGAGCGCCCGACCGCGGGCTCCTCCCGGGCCGCCTCCCGCGCCGCGGCGAGCAGGCCCTCGCGCGTCGGGCTCACGGCGGCGAGGATGCCTCCGGCGGCGACCCTGCCGCCCTCGGGCGCGAGGATGAGGCTGCCGCCCTCGGGCGCGTAGACGCTCTGTTCCTCGCGGACGGCTATGCCGCGCACGCACAGGGCCTCCGCGCCCTCCGGCGCGGCCTCCTCCGCCGGCGGGAGCAGCGCCTCGGCCAGCCACGCCGCGGCGGCGAGGCAGACGAGCGCCGCCGCCGCGCCGGTGACGAGGCCGCCGCGCACTTATGTACCGGCGGCGTCCTCGAGCGCGACGGGCCTCGAGGGCGCGATGGTCGAGATGGCGTGCTTGAAGATGAGCTGCTGCTTCCCGTCCGAGTCGAGCACTACCGTGTAGCTGTCGAAGGCGCGCAGCACGCCGCGCAGCTGGAAGCCGTTCATGAGGAACATGGTCACCGGCACGCGCTCGGCCCTCGCACGGTTGAGGAAGCTGTCCTGCAAATTCTTTTTATCCATTTCTCTCGCTCCTTCGCGAGCGGGAGGTGGATTTACATAATATCACATCCCGCCGCTCTTATAAATAGTAATATTGTACGAAAAGTGATTTTTCCGCCCTTCGCACGCCATTATATTATACCGTGAGCGGCGAGGAATGCTGTCGAATCCCGCGCGGCGCGCTCAAAGTCGGGCTCAGCGCCGTGGCGAATCCAGAGCGCGTCCGGCTTTTTCCGCAGCCAGGTGAGCTGGCGCTTGGCGTAGCGGCGGCTCTCGCGCTTTATGAGCTCGACGGCCTCGGCGCGGCTTATGTTCCCGGCGAGGGCCTCGGCGGCCTCCTTGTAGCCTATGGCCTGGCGCGCGGTGCCGGAGACGCCCGAGGCGAAGACGCGCTCCACCTCCTCGAAGAGCCCGCCGGCGACCATCTCGTCGACCCTCGCGTCTATGCGCGCGTAGAGGTCGGCGCGGTCCTCGTAGTCGAGGATGATGTACGCGGCGTCGTAGCGCGGCGGGGCGGCGCGCGACTCGCGGTCGAGCTCGGTGATGGTCTTCCCCGTGAGCAGGAAGACCTCCATGGCGCGCACGATGCGCTTCTTGTCCGCGGGGGCGAGCTTCCCGGCGCGCTCGGGGTCTATCTGCGAGAGTTCGGTGAGCATGGCCCGGCCGCCAATCTCGTCGTAGCGGCTCTCGAGCTCGGCGCGGCAGATGTTCCCGCGCTCGCTGCGCTCGCCGAACTGCGTCCCGCGCACCAGCGAGTCTATGTAGAGCCCCGTGCCGCCGACGACTATGGGCAGCCGGCCGCGCGCGGCGGCGCCGTCCACGGCCGCGGAGGCGGCCTCGACATAGCGCGAGACGCTCCACTCCTCGGCGGGGTCGGCGACGTCTATCATGTGGTGCGGCGCGGCGGCGAGCTCCGCGGCCGTGGGCTTCGCCGTGCCGACGTCCATGCCCCGGTAGAGCTGCATGGAGTCGCCGGAGATTATCTCCCCGCCCAGCCGCTGCGCGAGCATTATGCCGAGCCGGGTCTTGCCCGTGGCCGTCGGGCCGGTTATGACTGCGATTTTCACGCTCATTACAGGAACTTCCTCATTTCATCAAATCTTGTGGTGGAAAAATTGATAAATGTGTGTTACTATGTAGGTTGCCAAACTGCTTGATGGAGGCATATGATGAAAGTCAAGATTTCGGCCGACAGCACCTGCGACCTCCCGAGGGAGTTCATAGAGCGCTACAATATCGGCGTGCTGCCCATGTACATAGTCCGCGACGGCGTCTCCCTGCGCGACGGAATAGACATCAAACCCGAGGACATGTATGAATACACCAAGACGACGGGCCGGCTCTGCGGCACCGCCGCCGTCACCGTCGCGGACTACACCGCGGCCTGGACGGAGTGGCTGCGCGACGCGGACGCCGTCGTCCACGTCGCCTTCTCGAGCGAGCTCTCCGTGAGCTGCAACAACGCGCGCATCGCCGCCGAGGAGTTCGACAGCGTCACGGTCGTGGACTCCCTCAACCTCTCCACCGGCTTCGGCCACCTGGTGCTCGACGCGGCCATCATGGCCTCGGAGGGCAGAAGCGCCGCCGAGATAGCCGCCGAGGTCGAGAGGCTTGTGCCCAAGATGGACGTCAGCTTCGTGCTGAACACCCTCGACTATCTGCGCAAGGGCGGCCGCTGCACCACCGTCCAGGCCCTGGGCGCGAACCTCCTGGGCCTCAAGCCCTGCATAGAGGTGCACGAGGGCAGGATGACGGTGGGCAAGAAGTACCGCGGCAAGATTGAGGCCGCGTACCACCAGTACATCCGCGACAGGCTTCAGGGCCGGGACGACATCGACCTCCGCCGCGTCTTCATAACCGACTCGGGCCTGCCCGACGACGTGCGCGGGCGCCTGCGCGAGACCGTCCTCGCCTGCCAGCCCTTCAAGGAGGTTTACAACAACCCCGCCGGCTGCACGATAAGCGGCCACTGCGGCCCCTGGTGCATGGGCGTGCTGTACTACCACAAGTGAAAACGAAGCGCCGCTTACGTCGGGGAAGCCCTCTGGCTCCCCGGCGTCTTCTTTTATAATATCCGCTTGAACTGCCTGTCGAGCTCCTTCCTCGTAAGCACCCAGGCGACGGGGCGGCCGTGCGGGCAGTTGCGGACGCGGCCGGAGCAGACGGCCTCGGCGAGCCTTTGAAGCTCCTCCGGCTCGCTCGAGGGCCCGGCCTTTATGGCGGCCTTGCAGGCGACGGTCTTCAAAAGCTCCGCGCGGGCCGAGGCTATGTCCGGCGTGCGCGAGGCGGCCAGGGCCTCCGCGGCCTCCTCGAGCGCGGCGGCCGCCGCCCCGGGCGAGAGGCCCGCGGGCGCGGCGCGCAGGATATAGGCCCCGTGCCCGAAGGGCTCATACTCAAAGCCCAGGGCGGAGAGGGCTTCGGCGTTCGCGTCCAGCGAGGCGGCGGCCCCGGCGGAGGGGCGAAGCGCCTCCGGAGTAAGCAGGGCCTGGCTGTGTACGGGCGCGTCCCGGCTCATGAGCGCGTCGTAGAGCATGCGCTCGTGCGCGGCGTGCTTGTCGATTATGACGAGCGCGCCCTCGTGCTGCACGAGGATGTAAAGCCCGAGGGCCTCGCCTATGACGCGCGGCTCTCCCGTCGGGGCGGGCGCGGCGGCCTTCGCATCCTCACGCTCCCGCTCCGGGGCCGGGGAACGCGGCTCCGGCGGCGGGGCCGGGGCCGGGAAGCGCCGCGAGGGCGCGAGGTCGAGGCCGGTCTGCTCGAAGAGCCGCGGCGCGGAGAGCGTCGCCTCCGACTCGTCCTCCCGCTCCGGCGGGGCGGCGTCGCGGCGGATGAAGCCGCCGGGGTAAAAGCGGCGCGCAGAGCCGTCCTCTCCCGCGCTGAGCGCCGCGCCGCCGGAGACGAAGCTGACCGCAGGCCGCTCCGCATACTCGACGGGCGGGCGCTCGGCCTCCAGCGCGCCGAGGACGGCGTAGTGTACGGCGTTGAAGGCCGCGCGCTCGTCCGAGAACTTGACCTCCGTCTTCGCCGGGTGGACGTTGACGTCCACGGCGGCGGGGTTCACAGTGAGGTATATGACGCAGGCGGGGAAGCGCCCGGTGAGCAGCGTGCCCTTATAGGCCTGCTCGACGGCGGCCTGCAGGAGCTGGCTTTTTATGTGCCGGCCGTTTACGAAGAAATACTGCGCGCTCCGGCTGCCGCGCCCGGCGGAGGGCGAGCCGGTAAAGCCGCCCGCGCGAAGGGCGTCGCCCTCCAGGCCCGAGCTGACCGGCAGCATGGCGAGGGCCGTCTCGCGGCCCAGCAGGGCGTAGACCGCGCTCTCCGGCCTGCCGTCGCCGGGAGTGAAGAACTCCTCGCGCCCGTCGCGGATGCAGCGGACGGAGACGTCGGGCCTGCCCAGCGCGCAGCGCAGCGCCGCCTGGACGCAGGCCGCGCCCTCGGCCCGGTCGCTCTTCAAAAACTTGCGCCGGGCGGGCGTGTTGAAAAAGAGGCCGCGCACGGCGATGCTCGTGCCCTCGGGCGCGCCGGCCGGGCGCATCTCCCGTATGTCTCCGGCCTCGAGCGTCATGTAAACGCCCTCGCCCCGGCCGCGTTCGCAGGTGGTGAGCTCTATGTGCGAGACGCTTGAGATGGCGGCGAGGGCCTCGCCGCGGAAGCCGAGCGTGCCTATGGCCTCAAGCCCGCGCTCGTCCGCGAGCTTGCTTGTCGCGTGGCGCAGGAAGGCCACGCCCGCGTCCTCGGGCGACATGCCGCAGCCGTCGTCCGTGACGCGGATGAGCTCGGAGCCGCCTCCGGCGAGCTCCACCGTTATGTTCCGGGCCCCGGCGTCGACGGCGTTCTCGATGAGCTCCTTAACCGCCGACGCAGGCCGTTCCACAACCTCGCCCGCCGCGATGAGGTCCGCGACGTGCGGGGCGAGTATGTTTATCCTGGGCATCCTCATACCTCGTTTGCGTTTTCTTAACGCTCTATTATAATTGAAAAGCGTTGAACTTTCCAGAGCGAAATGATAAAATACTGAAATTGATATAACGCCTTTTGAACGGAGAAGAGCTATGGCTTACAAGAGAGTTGAGATACCCGCCGGGGAGCTTTCGCGCCAGCGGGAGATATGCTTTGAGATACGCGAGCGCGTCGAGGCCTCGGGCAGGCGGCCCCTCGCGCTGGTGGACACCTACGGCTGCCAGCAGAACGAGGCCGACAGCGAGGAGCTGCGCGGGTACATAGAGCTCATGGGCTACGGCTTCACGGAGAACGAGGCCGAGGCCGATTTGATAGTCGTCAACACCTGCGCCGTGCGCGAGCACGCGGAGATGCGCGTCCTGGGGAACGTCGGCGCGCTTGTCCACGCCAAGGCGAAGAACCCGAACCTGCTCGTCGCGGTCTGCGGCTGCATGGTGCAGCAGCCG
>DVKN01000270.1 GCA_018716005.1 Candidatus Scatomorpha stercoravium | reverse complement strand
GCGTGCGCTTTACCGTACAGCGCCGCGCCGAACGCGCCCATGAGGCCCGCGATATCGGGCCTTATCACCTCGACGCCCATCTCCTTCTCGAAGGCCCTCAGCACGGCCTCATTGTAGAAGGTGCCGCCCTGGACGACAATCCTGCGGCCCAGCTCCTCGGGCGAGGAGGCGCGAATTACCTTATAAAGGGCGTTCTTTACGACGGAAATGCTCAGCCCGGCGCTGATATTCTCCAGAGTCGCGCCATCCTTCTGCGCCTGCTTGACGGAGGAGTTCATGAACACCGTGCAGCGGCTGCCGAGGTCGACCGGCCTCTCGGCAAAGAGGCCGAGGGCGGCGAAGTCCTCCACGCCGTAGCCCAGCGCCTGCGCAAAAGTTTGTAGGAAACTGCCGCAGCCGGAGGAGCAGGCCTCGTTGAGGAAGATGTCGCTGATGGCCCCGTCCTCTATCTTGAAGCACTTCATGTCCTGGCCGCCGATGTCTATGATGAAGTCCACGTCCGGAAGAAAATGCCTCGCCGCCGTGAAGTGCGCCACCGTCTCGACAAGGCCGAAGTCCGCGTGGAAGGCGTGCTTCGCGAGCTCCTCGCCGTAGCCGGTCGTGGTGACCGAGCCCACCTCCATGGACGGGTGCTCCGTCAGAAGGCGCAGCAGCGTGTCGCGGATAAGCGGCACCGGGTTCCCGAGATTCGGGCGGTAATCGGTGAACATAAGATTCCCGTCATCATCTATAACTGCGACCTTAACCGTCGTTGAGCCGGAATCTATGCCGATATGCACGCGCCCGGCGTAGTCCTCCGGGAAGTCCCTGCGCGGCACTTTCGCCTTTGCGTGCCGGGTTTTGAAGGCCTCGTACTCCTCGCGCGACTGGAAAAGCGGCGGCTGGGAGCGGTAGTCCGCCGTCTGTCCGCGCGTCCTCATGCGCGCGGCGGCCTCCCGCAGGTCAAAACTCCTGTCCGAGTACAGCGCCGCGCCCATCGCGACGTAATAAAGGCTGTTTTCCGGGCAGACGCCCTCGACGCCGAGGGTCCTGTCAAAGCTACCGCGCAGCACGTCGGAGAAGGTCAGCGGCCCGCCGAGGTACAAAACTTTGCCCGTTATCGGCCGGCCCTGCGCGAGCCCCGCGATGGTCTGGTTGACGACCGCCTGGTATATGCTGGCTGCAATATCCTCCGTCCTCGCGCCCTGGTTTATGAGCGGCTGTATGTCGCTCTTGGCGAAAACGCCGCAGCGGGATGCGATGGTGTAGGTCTTCTCGGCATGGCGGGCCCTCTCGTTGAGCTCCTCGGCGCTGAGCTTCAGCAGCGTGGCCATCTGGTCGATAAACGCGCCGGTGCCCCCGGCGCAGGAGCCGTTCATGCGCACTTCCATGGCCCCGGAGAGGAAAAGTATCTTCGCGTCCTCGCCGCCGAGCTCGATTATGCAGTCCGTGCCCGGCGAGAGCCGGTTCGCCGCGACGCGCGTAGCGAAGACCTCCTGCACGAAGGGCACGCCCACGGCGTCCGCCATGCCCATGCCGGCGCTGCCGGAAATGGCGAGCTGCGCGACACCATCAGGTATATATGTCGCGCAAACTCGGTTGAGAAGCTCCTCGCTCTTCTCCAGTATATGGCTGTAGTGCCGCTCATAGTCGCTGAAGACCAGCCTTCCGGCCTCGTCCAGCACCACGCATTTAATAGTTGTAGAGCCAATATCCAGCCCGACCCGCACAAAAATTCCTCCGTTCCTTGCACTTGTCCAGCTAAGGAGTAATTATAATGCCGCGCCCGGGGCTTTTTGTGAACAATTCATTAACTATTCGAGCAAATTAGACAAAACAAACGCGCCTGGGGTAATTCCTCAGGCGCGATAAGCGGGGGCGATTTCTTACTCCCAGTCCTTCCAGACCTCGGGGCAGTAGCCGACGGTGGCCTTTTTCCCGTTGCGGACGACGGGCGTGCGGATATTGTCCGGGTACTCGAGCAGGCGCTCCATGCGCTCGGCGTCGCCGGCGAGGTACTTTATGAGGTCCGCGTCGGGCGCCTTGGGGTCTATGAGCGCGTCGAGGCCGACGGCCGCCCTCACGCTCTCGAGCTCGCGGCGGCTCATGCCGTAGCGCGGCAGGTCGATGAGCTGGTACTTTATGCGCCGCTCCTTGAACCAGCGCTCGGCCTTCTTCGTGTCGAAGCACTTGTTTTTCCCGAAAATCTGTATGTTCATTGCGTCCTCTCCAGTATGTCCATGAGATTGCCGTAGAATATCCGCCCTACGAGCGCCTCGGGGTAATTCAGGCGCAGCAGCTCCTCGTAGAGTCGGCGCATATCCTGCGCACCCGCGAGGCCGCGCGGCGTGGAGTCTATGCCGTCGAAGTCCGTGCCGAGGAAGACCGCCCCCTCCCCGCCGAGGGAGAGGAAGCGCTCTATGTGCCGCAGGACGTCGGCGATGCCCGCGCCGCCCGAACGCAGGAAGCCCGGGCAGAGGTTTATCCCGGCCCCGCCGCCGCAGCGCGCGAGGGCCGTGAACTGCGCGTCCGTGAGGTTGCGCGGGAAGTCCGCGCAGAGGGCGGCGCTGTTGGAATGGCTGGCGATTACGGGCTTTTCGCTTATCTCCATCACGTCCCAGAACGTCCGCTCGCTCGCGTGCGACATATCCGCCGCCACGCCCAGGCGCTGGCACTCGCGCACGAAGGCGCGCCCGCGCTCCGTGAGCCCCGCGCCGGAATCCATCGCCGCGCCGCACAGGGCGTTATCGTGGTTCCAGCAGAGGTTCAGCATTATGACGCCGTCCCTCTCCCGCGCAAGGCGCAGCCGCTCCAAATCGCAGCCCAGCTGCTCCGCGCCCTCGACGGAGAGCAGCGCGGCTATCCTGCCCTCGGCGTTTGCGGCCCTCGCCTCCCCCGGCGTGCGGCAGAAGCTGACGAGCCCGGGGCGCGCGGCGCACTCGCGGCGCAGGAGCGCGGCCTTGGCCTCGAAGTCCCCGTTCCAGACGGCGAAGACCTGCGCGCAGGGCGAATAGGCCGAGAGCCGGCTCAGGTCGAGCTGGTACGCATTTTCAAAAAGCCCACCGCCGTGCTCGTATACGGCGGTGAGCGTGTCGCAGTGCGCGTCGAAGTACGGTACGGCGCTCATATCGTGGTTATCATGGGCAGGATCATCGGGCTGCGCTTCGTGGCCTTGTAGAGGTAGCCCGTGAGGTTGGTGCGAATCTTGTTCTTGATGCCGTTCTGGTCGGTTATCCGCTGTCGGCGGCAGCTCGCGAGGCTCTCGTGCACGACGCGCTTCATCTCGTCTATGAGCCCCTCGCTGTCCCGCTCGTAGATGAAGCCGCGCGTGAGGATGTCCGGCCCGCCCAGCAGCTCGCCGTCGTGGCTCGAGAGGGCGATGGTGACGACTATCATGCCGTCCTCGGCGAGGTGCTTGCGGTCGCGCAGCACGACGCTGCCGACGTCGCCGACGCCGCTGCCGTCCACGAATACGCGCCCGGCCGGGACGCTGTCGGCCATCTTGACCGTCTTGCGGCTGAGCTCAATCACGGAGCCGTTCTCCGCGACGACGGTGTGGTTCGCGTCGACGCCCATCATGTGCGCGATGTCCGCGTGCTTGCAGAGCATACGGTATTCGCCGTGGACGGGGATGAAGAAGCGCGGCTTCGTGAGCGCGAGCACCATCTTCTGCTCCTCCTGCGAGGCGTGGCCGGAGACGTGCAGGTCGCTGCGGCGGTCGTAGATGACCTCGGCGCCCTTATGGAAGAGCTCGTCTATCACGCGCGAGATGGTCGTCTCGTTGCCCGGTATGGCGGAGGCGGAGATTATGACCCGGTCGCCCGCGTCGATATTTATCTGCTTGTGCTCTGAGAAGGCCATGCGGTAGAGGGCAGACATGCTCTCGCCCTGGCTGCCCGTGGAGATTATGACGGTGTGGCTCTTGGGCTGCCCCTTTATCTGCGTGAGGTCCATAAGCACGCCCTCGGGAATGTCCATGTACCCGAGCTCCATGGCAACGCGGATCATATTCTCCATGCTGCGGCCGGTCACGGCCACCTTGCGCTTGTACTTCGCCGCGACGTTTATTATCTGCTGTATGCGCTGGACGTTGGAGGCAAAGGTGGTGACGATTATGCGCTTTTCGCAGCCCTTGAAGAGCTCG